>NZ_QKLJ01000022.1:0-32424 GCF_003224415.1 Curtobacterium sp. MCBD17_023 | reverse complement strand
AGATGTGTATAAGAGACAGGACTGCGACCGCTGCACGATGGTCCGGACCGCCGCCGCGGCCCAGTCGCCCTCGGTGATCCGGCGCAGCAGTGCCCGGTCCTGCGTCCCGAACAAGGGCCGCAGCGTCCGGGTCGCCTGCAGCAGGCCGATGAGCGCGGTCGTGAAGGGCGTCGGCTCGGTCTGCCCGCGCAGAACGGCCGAGACCTCGGCGCGCAGGGCCTCCGCGGGACCAGCGTCGCGCTCCGGCCACCGCACGGAGGGGAACACGGCGAGGAACCGTTTCTCCTCCCGCCCGAGGACGCCGCGAGCGACCAGCCCGTTCAGGACGGCGTCCCGGAATCCGCGGTTCCCGAGCCGGGACACCCAGCTGGTGGGTCGGCGCCGAGCCGGCGCTGTCTCGAGCGAGGCCAGGAACCCGTCGAGGGCGGGATCACCCGGAGGCGGGGCCTTGGCGACGATCACCCGGTTGTGATCGAGGGAGACCATGCCTCGGAGAACGAGGTCGCCGAGCGCTGCGCCGGCGAGCCCGGCGTCGAGCACCTGTCCCGGGGGGATCCTCCGCCCGTCCGGCGCGACGAGCAGGAGCGCGAACGCCTCCGGCAGCGTGAGCGACGCGGGCATCAGACGGGGTCGGACTCCGGGAGCTGACCGGGACCGCCGCCGCGCATGCCTTCGCGCAGCCCGGCGATCACGTCGGCCTGCAGGAAGTTCGCCGCCTGGGCGCTGGTCGGGTCGACGACGATCCAGAACTCCTCCGGCAGCGCGGTGACGAGTTCGGCCATCGGCATCGCACGTGCTTCCAGGCCCGGGAGGCTCGTCCGCAGCTCCGACGGGTCGGTGAAGACCGGGACGAACTGGCGCTCGCGGATCACGACGTGCGCGACGCTGCCGTCGGCGTCCTCGCCGTCGGTCTTCCACGGCACCCAGGCGGCGCTCGCGAGGAAGCCCTCGGCCGAGGCGCTCATGCGCCGTCGCAGTTCCCCGGCGTCGTTGGGTACCGCGTCCTCAGCACCCGGGCCGAAACTGGACCCGGTCGTTCCGTTGGCGCTCATCGCGTTCCCTCCACCGTCGTGTCACCAGTCATGCTGCCACGCAGGGCGGGCGGAACGGGCGGGGCGCGCCTCCCGTCAGGAAGGCGCGCCCCGGTGACCCGGACCGCGTGGGTCAGTACTTGGCGGACTGCCCGCCGTCGATCGGGACGACCGTCGCGTTGACGTACGAGGCGTCGTCCGACAGCAGGAAGGCGACGACCGCGGCGATCTCGGGGGCCTCGCCGTAGCGCTTGGTCGGGTTGACCTGGATGAACTCCTCGGCGGCCTTGCGCGGGTTCTCCGGGTCGAGCTGCTTCATCGAGTTCTCGACCATCGGCGTCCAGATCGCTCCGGGGGCGATGGCGTTGATGCGGATGCCGTACTGGCCGTACTCGACGGCGGAGTTGCGGGTGAGGCCGACGACGCCGTGCTTGGCGGCGGCGTAGCCCGACTGGTTGCCGATACCGCGGATGCCGCCGACGCTCGCGGTGTTCACGACCATGCCGGAGCCCTGCTCGCGCATGACCTTCAGCACCTTCTCGAGGCCGAGGAACACGCCCCGCAGGTTGATTGACACGACGCGGTCGAACTCGGCGGCGGTGAACGACTCGGTGAGGTTCTGCTTGCCCTCGATGCCGGCGTTGTTGAAGAAGCCGTCGATGCGGCCGAAGCGCTCGCGGGTGGCGGCGACGTACGCGTCGACCTGCGCTTCGTCAGCGACGTCGGCGATGGTGGTGAGGACCTCGGCGTCGGGTGCGGCTTCGAGGACGGCGGCCTTCGTCGCCTCGAGGCCCTGCTCGGAGACGTCGACGAGCGCGAGTTTCGCACCCTCTGCGGCGAGACGGACGGCGGTCGCGCGGCCGAGGCCGGAGCCACCGCCGGTGATGAGGACGACGCGATCGGTGAAACGCGTGGTGCTGGTGCTGGTCATGAGGGCCTCGTGCGGTCTTCGACGATGAAGGGCTCGGGGTCCGGAAGTGGTGCGCTGGATTGCGGCACCGGGCGGCGAGTCCGGTCCGACGGGCGTCCGCCGGACGCGACTTACGCTACAGGTGTTGTCTGACCGGCCGCGGTGCGACGAGGCACCTCAACAGCTCGAGAGCACCCGCTCCATCGCGTCACGCTCGGCCGGCACGACCCAGAGCCGGTACTCCGCCTTCACGGCGATCTGGTGCTCGACGTACGCGCAGCGGAACCCCTTCGCCGCGGGCAGCCACGTCGCGGCGTCGGACGAGCGCTTCTGCGAGTTCGAATGCCCGTCGACGGCGAACAGGTTCTCCGGGTCGTTCGCCAGCGCCTCGCGTTCGTCCTGCGTGAGCCGCTGTGCACCGGTCCGCCACGCGTTCTCGAGCGCGACGACGTGGTCGATCTGCACGAGGGTCGAGGTCGTGTTGCCGCGCACGAACGCGACCTCGCCGCCGGTGTACGGGGAGACGAGCTTCCCGGACATGACCTTGCACGGCCCCTGCCGGACGATGTCGGTCAGGTCGCGGGCCAGGACGTCGTTCCGGGTGTCGCAACCGTTGTGGTCGACGTCGAGCCAGGCGGTGCCGAAGTCCGCCTCGCGGTCGTAGCCCGTCGCGGGTGCCTTTCCCTTCACCGCGAGCGTGGCGAGGGTCGCACGGGCGGCAGCGGCGGCCTCGGTGCTCCCGGCGTCGCCGCTGGCCGGACTGGAGGGTCGGCTCACTTCCGTCGGATCGGCGGCCGGTGCCGAGGTGGTCGATCCGGTTGTGGGTCGCGTCGTCGTCGCGATGGTCGGTTCTGTTCCGGTGCCGGAGTCGGAGCCGGTGCCGGTGCCGGTGCCGGTGCCGGTACCGATGCTCGTCGGCTCGCCGGTGGTGGCGTCGGTGCCACTGGCGAGGACTCCCGACGAGAGGAGCGCCCAGACGCCGAGGGCGACGGCGAGGGTGATGATCGAGGTCTGGACGGTCGTGCGGGTGCGGCGTCGGCGGGACGTCATGTGCGGTGGTGCTCCTGGTGGTGCTCGGCGGACTCGTCGATCCTGGCGGAAGCCCCCGACACCTCCCGGCTCGCCGCTCCGCACTCCTGGGTCCGGTCGTCGACAGCGGGGGTAGAGAGGGAGCATGACCGACTACGCACAACCGTCCGTGCCCGTCACCGGAGGGTCGATGCCGCTCCTCGGCTTCGGCACCTGGCAGATCGAGGAGCCCGACGCTCCCGCCGCGGTCGCCGCAGCGCTCCAGGCCGGCTACCGCCACATCGACACCGCGACCGGGTACCGCAACCAGCGCGGTGTCGGGAAGGCGATCGCCGAGTCCGGCCTCGCCCGTGAGGATCTGTTCATCACCACGAAGCTCCCGCCGGACAACGCCGACCGCGTCCGGGAGACGATCGAGGAGAGCCTCGACCAGCTCGGCCTCGACCACCTGGACCTGTGGCTCGTGCACTGGCCGCCGAACGGCGAGGCCCGTCCCGACGTCTGGCAGCAGCTCGTCGAGGCGCAGCAGGCCGGCCTGACGAAGGCGATCGGCGTGAGCAACTACTCGCTCGACCAGATCGACGAGCTCATCGACGCCACCGGTGCGACCCCGGCCGTGAACCAGATCCGCTGGAGCCCGGTCGAGTTCGACCGTGCCGTGGCTGACGGCTTGCGCGACCGGGGTGTCGTCCTCGAGGGCTACAGCCCCTTCAAGGCGAGCAACCTGCAGGACCCGACGCTGGTCGAGATCGCCCAGGCGCACGACGCCGACGCCGCGCAGGTCATCGTCGCGTGGCACGTCGCGCACCAGTTCGTCGTCATCCCGAAGTCGTCGAACCCGGACCGCATCCGGTCGAACGCTGCCGGGGCGACGCTCGAGCTGAGCGCGGACGAGATCGCGCGGATCGACGGCCTCGGCAACTGACGGACCGCTGCACCGTCACCGGCCTGGTGGGAATCGCTCCCGCCAGGCCGGTTCTCTGTGGGGATCCGTCTCGCTGCAGCAGACGTACGGGTTCGCCGTGACGTCATCCGGGCCGTCGATCACGGGGAACCCGAGTTCGCGCGTTGTCCGTACCAGGCGTCTGTCGAAGGTCACCAGCGCGTCCGTCGAAGCCATCGCGACCGCGAGCACCGCAGCGTCCGGCATGCTCAGGCGATGGGTCGAGCACAGCTCGGCTATCCGCCGCACGACAGCGCCGTCGACACCGAGGAGTTCCACGCCCAGCGCCTCGACCTGATCACGGCGCACATCGAACCGGTCGTCACGAACAGGGCGCACCAGCACCTCGGCGAGTGTCAGCGTGGTCGTGGCGAAGCCCTCCCACTCGTACGACTCGACGACGTCCAGCGCTCGCGCGTGCGCTGCGTCCTCCGCGTCGGTGACGGCGATGATGACGTTGGCGTCGAGCGTCAGCATCCGCCCGTGGTCCGCACGCGCTCCAGATGGTCGGGAGCGAACTCGCCCGTGAAGGCGCCGGACGGCCCGAGGAGCGTGACGACGGCTCCGTTGGCGAGGTGGAGTTCGGATCGCCCTGGGCCGGTGTGCCGGAGGCGGGCGCCGGTGGCGCTCCCGTCGTCACCCCGAGGTGTACGGGCATCCGGAGCTGCGGTCGGGTAGCGGGTGGCGGTGTGCGGAGCAGGGCTGGCGAGGAGCATGGCGAGACGGTAGCGAGCAGGTCCGGCCGGGGCCAAGGAATCGGTACTTCGTATGTCGCTGCGGCCCGGTCGCCTGTCACGCCAGCAGCGACCGGATGTCCTCCGCGCTCAACCCCTCGGCGAACAGCGCGTCGTCGTCGATCATCGTCGCGAACAGCTGCGCCTTCCGCTGCGCGAGCGCGAGCACCTTCTCCTCGATGGTGTCCTCCGCGATGAGCCGTGCGACCGTTACCGACCGGGTCTGTCCGATCCGGTGCGTCCGGTCGACGGCCTGGTTTTCGGCGGCCGGGTTCCACCACGGGTCGAGCACGAACACGGTGTCCGCTTCGGTCAGGGTGAGCCCGAAGCCGCCGGCCTTGAGCGAGATGAGGAACGCCGGGGCGGTGCCGTCCCGGAAGCGGTCGATGACGGCTCCGCGGCGCCGGGTGGATCCGTCGAGGTACTCGTACGCGACTCCGCGGTCGTCGAGGGCGGTCGCGACGATCTTCAGGAACGAGGTGAACTGGCTGAAGACGAGCGCCCGGCGCCCTTCCGCCGCGAGCTGTTCGATCTCGTCGAGCAGCAGGTCCAGCTTGGCGCTCGGCACGTCGTCGTGGTCGTCGGACACGAGCGCGGGGGAGAGCGCGAGCATCCGGAGCAGGGTGAGGGACCGGAAGACGATCATGCGGTTGCGGTCGAGGTCGTCGACCAGGTCGAGCACCTTGAGCCGCTCCCGGTTCAGCGTCGTCTCGTACAGGTCGCGGTGCGCAGGGTCGAGAGTGACGCGGACGACCTGTTCGACCTTCTCGGGCAGGTCCGCGGCGACGCTCTCCTTCGTCCGGCGGAGCATGAGCGGGCGGATCCGTCGTCGGAGCCGGCCGGTGAGCTCCCTCCGGGCGGCACCGCGGAGCTCGGGTGAGGCGAGGGGCTTCACGTAGTCCTCGCCGAACCGCGTCCACGACGACAGCAGCCCGGGCGCGACGATCGAGAACAGGGCCCAGAGGTCGGACAGCCCGTTCTCGAGCGGCGTCCCCGTCACGGCGATCTTGACCGGAGCGCGGAGCTCGGCGGCGACCCGGTGCGTCTGCGACTGCGGGTTCTTCACGAACTGCGCCTCGTCGAGCAGCAGCGCCGACCAGCGCAGGTCGAGGTACGCGGCCGCGTCGAGCCGCAGCAGGGCGTACGAGGTCACGATGACGTCCGACGCGGCGGCCGCGCGTGCGACCCGGGCGGGGTCCTTCAGCGAGGTGGAGGCGATCGTCGTCACCCGCAGCGACGGCACGAACTTCGCCGCCTCGTCGGCCCAGTTGCCGACGACGGACGTGGGCGCGACGACGAGGAACGGGGGAGCCTCCGGTGCGGCTGCCCGACGCCCGGCGATCATCGCGAGTGCCTGCAACGTCTTGCCGAGGCCCATGTCGTCGGCGAGCACCCCGCCGACCCCGTGCTCGACGAGGAACGACAACCACGCGTACCCGTCACGCTGGTAGGGCCGGAGCTCGGCGTGGACGGTCTCCGGGACCGCGAGGTCGGCGGGCGCGGTCGCGTCGAGCAGGCGCCCGGCGATCTCCTGCCACCGCTCGTCGTGCTCGGTCTCGTCGGCGAGCTGGTCGAACTCCGCCCACAGCGCGGCCCGGTACGGCGTGACGGTGAGCGGCTGGTCGGGCTCCCACTCCTCGAGCTCGCGGGCCTCCTCGATGACCTCCTTGAGCCGGTCGAAGGCCGGATCCGCGAGCGACAGGTACGAGTTGTCGACCAGCTTGAGCCGCCGGTCCCGTTTCGCGAGCGCCCGGAGCAGCGGCGTGAACGGGATCTCCTTGCCGTTGACGCTGACGATGATCCCGAGGTCGAACCAGTCGTGCTTGTCCGACGGCATCGTCGTGACGCGGATGTGCGGTCGGCCGCTCAACCGCTCGTAGTCGACCCGCTCGCCCTGCACGACGACGCGGACGCCGTGGGCCGGCAGCGCGGGCAGCAGCTCGTTGGCGAGCACGGCGACGTCGGCGCCGTCGATCGTCCCGTCCTCGAACCAGCCGAGTGCGCCACCGGGCCCGGCTGGGTGCTCGGGCGCATCGGTCTGCTCGGCGTGGTCGGCGTCCGGGACGGGAGGCCCGGACCGCTCCGCCGTGTCGTCGGACGTCCCCGACGTGGCCGGGTCCGACTCGTCCGCAGCAGCCGCCGTGGCCCGAGCGTCGTCGGCGGCGAGCACGCTGCCGAGGTCGGGCAGCGGTCCGTGCAGCGACACCGGGTCCTTCCGCCCGTCGACGCTCCACCGCCACTGCAGGTGGGCACGGTCGTCCGTCCGGGGAGCCCGCGCCGGCTCGAACGTCACAGTGAGCACGAGCTCTGGCGGGGTCCGTTCGGGCAGCTCGAGGGAGCCGTCCGAGCTGACGAGCCCGAGCGAGCCGCGGAGGCGCGGCGACCAGTCCGCCAGGAACTCGTCGACCTCGTCCGCGGGCACGGTGATCCGGGCAGCCTCGACGAGCATCCGCCGCTGGTCCTCGGGGACGGGCGACGGCGTCGGCGCGAGGGCGACGGAGAACTCCGGCGACTCCCGGAAGGCGTACACGCCGTGGTCGCCGACGACACGGGCGGCACCCTCGGCGACCGGTCGCCCGTCGATCACAGCGCTCGCGCCGATCACGAGCCCGTCGGCGGTGCGGACTGCGTCGAGCAGCACGCGGCCGTCCGTGCCGAGCTCGACCCCGCCCTCGCGCTTGCCGGTCACGAACGTGATGCCGAGGGGCCCGGCCTGCCGCAGCAACGGCCAGAGGAGCGGACTGCGGAAGTCGTCGAGGTGGATCCAGTCGCTCTCCCCGGGCAGACCGGCGAGCTGCCCGGCGCGGTGCAGCGCCGCGAACTGCATGAACCAGGCGTGCTGCTCCGGCTCGAGGCCGAGGCGGTTCATCGAGTAGGGGAGCGCACCCCAGGTCAGTTGTCCGCGCACCCAGTTGCCCGCCGCGCTCCGGCTCACCGGACGGACGCCGAGCCGCACCGCCCGTGAGGCGACCGGCAACGTGCGGCCGGCCGCGCGGGCGCGGCCGGCGAGTCGCGCCGGGACCGCGTCGCGGAGTTCGAACTGGAGGCCCATCCCGCCTGCCGCAGGAACGGTTCCGGGACCGGCCGTGTCGTCGTCGTCACCGGCGAGGCGGGCGAGGTCGCGCCTCCAGTCCGGGGTCGGCGGGGTGGGCGCCTGCGTCCTCGGGCCCGCCTGCGCGGCGAGAGCCCGGGCGTTGATCGTGAGGAGCGCGGCGGCGACGTGCTTGCACTCGCCGCCGAGCGGGCACGTGCAGTGGCTGCGGACGGGGCGGACGAACTCGCCGCGGGCGATCGTCGTGTCGACCTGCACGTCGTAGGGATCGTCGGCGCTGCCACTGACCGTCGCGGTGATCGAACCGTCCTCGTCGTGCCAGGTGGCGTCCTCGACGAGACCGGCGCGGACGACGTCGCGGGCCCGACCGAACGTCTGCGGCCCCACGAAGCGGATGACGTCGACGGCGTCGATCATCGGAGCAGCTGGCACAGGGACATCGTGCCAGGCCCCGCCGACGCTCTGCCCCGTTCTGGGGACCTCACGGAGTCGGCAGAAACGAGAAGATGAATCATCATGCTGCAGTCACTCGTTTACATGAGCTCGGCCACCGAGCACTTCGACGGTCCCGCACTCGACGCCGTCCTGGAGCGCTCGCGTGTCCGGAACACCCAGGACGGGCTGACCGGCCTCCTCGTCCACCGCGAGGGTCGGTTCATGCAGCTCCTCGAGGGGCCGCACGACGCGGTGCTCGCGACGTACGGCCGGATCGTCGGTGACCCGCGTCACGACGAGGTCCGGCTGCTGGTGGAGGAGACCATCCACACCCGCCGGTTCCCCGAGTGGTCGATGGCCTTCAGCCGGGACACGGAGGTCGAACCGCCCGAGGGCTTCAGCGACTTCCTCACCGGCGACACCAGCGCGGACGTGAGCAAGGCGCGGGAGCTGCTCCGGTGGTTCCGCAACCACCCGATGGCGGCGCCGACGGCCTCGCTCGGGAAGCACCGGCGCGACTGACGTCAGCGTTGCTTCGCCAGCTCGCTGTGCTTCCGCGAGTAGCCGAAGTACACGCCGAGCCCGATCGCGAACCAGATCCCGAACCGCACCCACGTCTCCCACTGCAGGAACGAGACGAGCCACAGCGACGCCAGGACGCCGATCGCCGGGACGACGGGCATGAACGGCAGGCGGAACTGCCGGTCGAGGTCCGGCTGCCGGTAGCGGAGCACGATGACCGCGGTGCAGACGACCACGAACGCGAGCAGGATGCCGATGTTCGTCAGCTCGGCCACCACGCCGATGGGCAGCACGCCCGCCAGGACCGCCGACGCGATGCCGAGGATCCAGGTCACCCGGGTCGGGACGTGCCGCTTCGGGTCGGTCTTGGCGAACCACTTCGGCATGAGGCCGTCGCGGCTCATCGAGAACCAGACGCGCGAGGCACCGAGCATGAAGGTGACGAGGACCGTGACGATGCCGACGATCGCGCCGATCGCGATGACGTTCGCGATCCCGCCGAGGCCGACCGACGCGAACGCCGACGAGAAGCCGGACGCGGGGTCGATGTCCTTGAAGTCTTGCATCCCGGTCAGGACGAGGGTCGCCAGGACGTACAGGACCATCGAGATCCCGAGGGAGAGCAGGATCGCCTTCGGCATGTGCTTCCGGGCGTCGGTGGACTCCTCGGCCGCGGTGGACATCGCGTCGTAGCCGAACACGGCGAAGAACACGGTCGCCGCACCGGTCATGACGCCGCCGAAGCCGAACGGGAAGTACGGCGAGTAGTTCGCGCTGTCGATGTGGAAGACACCGAGCACCACGATGAGGACGACGAGGGCGACCTTGATGCCGACCGCGACGAACTCGAACCGGGCGGCGCTCCGGATGCCGCGGGTCAGGACGAACGCGGTGAGCAGGCAGAGCAGGATCGCGAAGACGTCGACGACGTGTCCGTCCCCGGTGCCCGGGGCGCCGAGCATCCACGCCGGCAGGTCGATGCCGAACTGGCCGACCAGGAAGCCCACGTAGCCGGAGATGCCGATCGCGACCACCGCCACGATCGCGGTGTACTCGAGCAGCAGGTCCCAGCCGATGAACCACCCGACAATCTCGCCGAGCACCGCGTAGCCGTACGTGTAGGCGCTGCCGGCCTTCGGGATGAGGCCGGCGAACTCGGCGTACGACAACGCGGCCGCCGCGCTGGCGACCCCGGCGACCAGGAAGCTGATGAGGACGGCGGGTCCGGCGACGCCGTTCGCGACCGTCCCCGCCAGCGTGAAGATGCCCGCGCCGATGATCCCGCCGATGCCGATCGCGGTGAGCTGCCACAGCCCGAGGTGGCGTTTCAGGCCGCCCTCGGCTCCGGCGTCGTCGTCGATCGTGTCGATCGGCTTCCGGCGGAACAGGGTGGAGGATCGCGGCGTCGGTGCCATGCCGCCATCCTGCACCCGCTGCGGCGGATCGGCACGTCCCTCGTGCCCGCGGACCGGACCTCCGCTGCCGACGCTGGCCGGGCCTCCCGTCAGCGCTGCGCGTACGGCCACCAGAACGGCGGCGGCAGCGCGCCGCCGGTGAGGATGACGAGTCCCTGGTAGGCGAGCATCCCCACGCCGAGCATCCCGAGGACGGCTGCGGCCCATGCCCACCGCCGAGCCGCGCGTCGGCGACGACCGATCCGGATCGCCCGCCACGCCGACAGCAGACCGAGCCCGCCGAACAGGAACCCGATCGCGAGGTGCCGTCCCACGCCCTCCGCCGGCAGGATCAGCCCCTGCAGGAAGGCGAACCCGCCGAGCAGCACGGCTGCGGTGGCGGGAGCGGCAGGGGGTTCGTGGTCGCGCGCACGGGCCATGCCCCGACCGTAGCGGCAACGGGCGTCCCGTCGACGAGGCACGATGGACCCATGCGTTCCTCCGCCCGCGTGCTCCTGCGCCCCGTCCTCGTGCTCGCGGCCGCCCTGCGGTCGGTCCGCACGCGCCGCCGCCGATGACGTCGGGAGACCCGGACGGCGGGGTCCGGCACGACGGCGCGGCCCAGGACGGCGCGGCACAGGACGGCGCGGCACAGGACGGCCGGGAGGCCCGGTCCGGTGGACGCCGCGGTCGTCGCGTCGCGGACGTGGTCGCCTCCGTCGTCCTGCTGGTGGTCGGGGCGCTCGCCGCGCTGACCGCCGGGTGGGGGATCATGCTGCTCGCGCTCGGGTTCGGTTCGTGCGACGCACCGGGCAACCGCTGCGACGAGGGGCTCGGCGGGACGGTCGTGACGCTCGGGCCGGTGCTCGTCGCGCTGGTGTTCCTGGTGGCGGCCGTCGTCTGCGTGCTCCGGCTCGTGCGGCGCCGGACGGCGTGGCCGGTCGCGCTGCTCGGCCTCGGGCTGGTCGTGGTGGTGTTCCTCGTGGCGCGGCTCGTCGTGGGCGGCACGGTGACGATCGGCATCTGAACCGGCTCTCCTGCACAGGGCCGCCGGACGTCGTGGTCGTCCACAGATCGGCCATCGGAGGGGTCCGTCGGCGGGTCGGACGGCGACGCTGAGGGCATGCCAGACACCGACGTGCTCGACCGACTCGAGCGAACCGCAGTCCGAACCGACGCCGACGTGGTGGACCTCGTCGTCGCCCTCCTCGACGCGCCCGTCCGGCGACAGTGCTGGGTGCTGTTCCTGGGCGAACGGGGCCTCCCCGTGCACCTGGTGATGCCGGTCGCCGACCTGCCCTACGAACCCGACGACCGGGTGCCGGACTTCGGCGCACTCGTCGAGGACGTGGTCGCGCAGGTCGGCGCCGCACAGGTGGTCCTCGCGTGGGAACGACCGGGAGCGAGCGGGCTGTTCCCCGTCGACTGGGCATGGGTCGACGCGATGGCCTGCACCCTCGACGAGCACGGCGTCCGGCTGCGCGGGCAGGTCGTCGTGCACGAGGACGGAGCGTCGATGATCGAGCTCGACGACGACGAACCCGTCGACTCGGCCGCCTGACCTAGCCCTGGGGTGCGACGTCCGGCACGGTCTCGCCGGTCAGACCCTCGACCACGCGCTTCGCGGTCGGCCAGTACTTGGCGTAGTGGTCGGGGTCGGCGTTCACCTGCACCGCGTGCGCCATCTGCGTCGGCGTCATGGTCTTCCACCCGGGCACCTTGACGAGCTTCGCGTAGAACATCGACGCCGCCGTGTACGGGTCCATCCGCTGCTCGTACGTGCCCCACGCGCCGTTGTCGCGCTGCTGGAACAGTCCGCGGCTGTCCGGCCCGGCGGCGTCGCCGTGGTCGATGTTCACGAGCCCGGACTCGCCGATCGCGGTCATCACGCCGACGGCCTGCGTGTGCGGTCCGATGCCGAGGGCGCGGGCGGCGCGGATGACCTCGGCCGCGTTCACCAGACGGTCCTGGCAGAACCCGCCGATCGGACCGGCCGGCACCACGACGCCGCCGACGGTCTTCGCCGGTGCTGCCGGGCAGGTGAGCGCCCGGGGCGTCGCCGAGGACGACGCCATCCCGGTCAGCGAGTTCACCGCGACGACGATCAGGACGATGACCCCGATGACGGCGGCGACGACTCCGACGCCGAAGACCGACGCGAGTGCGATGCCGGCACGGCGCATGGGGTCGTTCCTCCGTCGGGGTGGGCGGGACGAGCGGCCGGGGAGCCGCTCACCACAGAGAGGCTAAGCGCTCCCGCTGGACGTGGGGCGTGCCGACATGCCCCCGGTTCGCGGCACTACCGTGGTCGGCGGAGGGAACGATGGACACAGCGATGCAGGACCGGGCGCTCGGCGCCGTGCTGGCGAGTGCGTGCGGGGACGCGCTCGGAGCCCCCTACGAGTTCGGCCCGCCGCTGGCCGCGGACCAGCCCGTCGAGATGCGCGGTGGTGGACCGTTCGGCTGGGAGCCGGGGGAGTGGACCGACGACACGAGCATGGCGATCCCCGTCCTCGAGGCGGTCGCCAACGGCGCGCGTTGGAACGAGGCGAGGACCCACGGACGCCTCCTCGCGGCCTGGTCGGACTGGGCGCAGGACGCTCCCGACGTCGGCGCCCAGACCCGTGCCGTCCTCGGCCGGATGACCGCGAACACCGAGAAGGCCGCGAAGGCCGCCGCCCGCGCCGTGCACGAGCAACGCGGTCGGTCGGCGGGGAACGGTTCACTCATGCGGACGACGCCGCTCGTGCTCGGGTTCCTCGGCGACGGGGCCAAGCGCCCCCTCGCCGTCGCCGCCCGTCGGGTGAGCGACCTGACGCACCACGAGGAGGACGCCGGTGACGCCTGCGTGCTCTGGACGGTGGCGATCCGGCACGCGGTCCGTCGTGGCCGGCTCGACGTCCGTCGCGGTGTGCCGCTGCTGCCGCGGGAGCGCCGGACCCTGTGGCTCGACCGGATCGCCGAGGCCGAGGCCTCCACGCCCGCGGACCACACTGAGCGCAACGGGTGGGTCGTCGCGTCGCTGCAGGCCGCGGTGGCGGCGATCACCTCCGGTGACGGCGTGGTCGACACCCTCGAACGTGCCGTCCGCGGTGGCGGGGACACCGACACCGTCGCGGCGATCACCGGCGGACTGGCCGGGGCGCTCGCCGGGGCGTCGGCGCTGCCCGAGCAGTGGACGGTCCTCGTGCACGGGTGGCCGGGCAAGCGCCTCGACTGGGTCCGGACCCTCGCCGTCCGGGCGATCGACCGGACCCCCGGGCCGCTCGGCCTCCCCGCCCGCCGGAGCTGACCCCGGTACCGCGCGCGTCCCCGCTCGACGGGCCACCCAGGCCGTCGGGCGGGGACGTGCCTCGCCGCTCGGTCAGTGGTGGTCGTCGCGCGGGTCGCGCTGCACCGCGGTCGGCTCGGTCACGAGCCCCGTCGGCGCCTTGTCCGCGACCTTCCGCCCGTGGGCGAACCACGTCACGAGCCAGAGCACGACGCCGAGCGCGAGCAGTGCGCCGGCGATCTGGTACTGCTCCGCAGCACGACCGGACGAGAACGGCAGCACGAGCCACAGGCAGGCCACGACACCGATCACCGGGAGGACGACCCCCGCCCGGAAGTGCTTGTGTCCGACCCGGTCCCGCCGCAGCACGAGCACCGAGGTGTTCACGACCGCGAAGACGGCGAGCAGCAGCAGCGAGGTCGTCCCGCCCAGGATCACGACGATCGGCGACTCCGGGTCGAGCGAGACCCATCCGATGAGCAGCAGCGAGATGACGGTCGTGAAGACGATCGCGGTCGACGGGGTCCGGCGGGTGGGGGAGACCCGACCGAGGAAGCGCGGGAGCACGCCCTGCTTGCTCATGCCGTAGAGCAGCCGGGACGCCATCATCATGTTGATGAGTGCGGTGTTCGCGACGGCGAACATCGAGATGAACGGCAGGATCGACCCGATCGGGAAGTCCGGGGCCGCGGTCTGCACGACGGTAACCAGCGGCGTCTCGTTGCCGGCCAGCTCGCCGATCGGCACGACGGCCACGGCGCAGATCGACACGAGGACGTAGATGACGGCCGTGATGCCGAGCCCGGTCAGCATCACGCGGGGGAAGATCCGCGACGGGTCCTTCGTCTCCTCGGCCATGTTCACCGAGTCCTCGAACCCGACCATCGCGAAGAACGCCAGCGAGGTCGCCGTCGAGACGCTGAGCAGCAGGCTCTTGTCCTCCGGCGTCTCGAACATCACGACCCGCGAGAAGTCCGCGTTGCCGCCGGCGATGGCGTAGAAGCCCACGAGGATGACGAGCACGAGGCCCGAGAGCTCGACGAGCGTGAGCACGACGTTCGTCTTCACGGACTCGCTGACACCGCGGAAGTTCACCGCCATGACGGCGAGCATGAAGGCCATCGCGATGAGCATCACCACGACGTTCGGCAGCTCGAGCCCGAACCCGACGCCGAGGTTCGCCGCGAAGGCCCGGGACGCCGTCGACGCCGACGTGATCCCGGAGCACATCACGATGAAGGTGACGATGAACGTCACGAAGTGGATGCCGAACGCCTTGTGCACGTACAGCGCGGCACCCGCGGTCTGCGGGTACTTCGTGACGAGTTCCAGGTACGAGAACACCGTGAGCAACGCCACCGAGAAGGCGATGAGGAACGGGAGCCACGCGGCCCCGCCGACCTCTGCGGCCACCTGCCCGGTGAGCGCGTACACGCCGGTGCCGAGGATGTCGCCGACGATGAACAGCAGGAGGAGTTTCGGACCGATGACGCGGCGGAGCTCGGTCTGATGCCCCGCGTCGTGTTCGGCCTTCGTGGTGGTCGCCATGCCCCACCCTGTTCCTGCTGACCGCTTCCTGTCCAGTCCCACAGGCGAATCGGCGCGTCGGGCACGTGCAGCCGCCCCTCGGTACGCTCCCTGCATGGACGAGGAGTCGACGACCACCGAGGAACCCATCGAGTTCGCGGACTTCAACGCGAAGCTGCTCGTGCTCGACGTGCTCTGCTACGACCTGGACGTCATCGAGCCCTTCGACGGGGACGACGACGAGGAGACGGTGGTGGACGAGGACGACGTTCCGGGACAGGACGACCGGGCGCGTGCGTACTACGACGACCTCGACCTGCTGCCGTCGCAGCTCGACCTGGTGACCGAGCTGACGGTCGACTCGGACCTCGAGGTCCTGCAGGACGTGCACCCCGGGTGGGACGGCTCCGACGACCGTTACGACCCGCAGAACTGGGACGACGTCATCGACCTGCCGGCCCTGCGCATCGTGTACGCCGCCGCTCCGCTGCCGGCGCACGTGTCCGAGGCGCTCGCCGCCAAGGGTGTGGACGTGCGCTCGGCGTAGTCCCTCAGCGGAGCTCGGCGAGCTGCGCGGTGAACTCTGCCGAGCCGCCCTGGGCGGGGTGCCGCACCGCGATCGCGTCGATGCCCGCGGCGGCCAGCGCACCCTGGGCCTTCCGCCCGACGGCCACGAAGCGCCGCGCTCCGACGGCCTCGGCCAAGGCCAGTGCGATCGGAGCACCGTCCCGCACCTCGGCCGGACGCGGTGTGCGGTTCGTCAGCCGGTCCGGTGCGACGAACGGGTGGTGCGGGAACACCGCCCAGAGCACCGGCAGGGGGCCGTGCCACCCGCGGAGGGCTGCGTGCACCACGCGGGATGACGCCTCCCACGGTGCGGTCGGGTCCTCGGGCACCGCGAACGGGACATCGGCGAAGAGCCCGTCCGGGTCCTGCAGTTCGCGCATGCTCGTGAAGGGCACACCGGTGTTCGTCATGCCACGCCAGCCGGGTGCCTCGGCGACCAGGATCGTGTCGGCCGCCGGGCCGAACCGCCGGAGGTAGCGGTCGAGGTTCGCCCGACGCAGCGCCCCCGCCCCGCCTGCACCGGCACGAGCGCCGACGCGGTCACCCTCGCCCACGGCGGCCCCGGTGCCGCCGTCGAACAACCGCTCGGCGTCCGCCGCTGCGGGCACCGCGTCGAGCGCCGTCCAGAACGCGGTCAGGTCGATCGCTGCAGGCTCGGGCGTCACGTCGTCCTCAGCGCCCGAGCACCCGCAGGTACACGCGCTCCAGGCCGACCGCCGATCGGTCCCAGCTCAGCCGCTCGGCGTGCTCACGACCCGCGGAGGACAGTGCGGCGGCGTACTCCGGCTCGGTCAGCACCCGCTGGATCTCCGCGGCCCACACTGCCGGGTCGCGGGACTCGAGCACGACCCCGGTCTCGCCGTCGAGCACCGCTTCGCGCAGCCCCCCGGCAGCGGCCGCCACGACCGGGACACCGGACGCCGAACCCTCCAGCGCCACGAGCCCGTACGTCTCCGAGTGGGACGGGACGAGCACGGCCGCTGCCCCGCGGAACAGGAAGGCGAGGTCGGCGCGCGACTGCGGCCCGATGAAGGTGACCCGGTCGGCGATGCCCCGAGACTCGGCGAGCCGACGCAGTTCGGCCACGTGGTCGCCGGCCTCGCTCGACGCGTCCCCGGCGATGACGAGGGTGGGACGGGCCTCCCGGTCGATGCCGGCGATGGCCTCGATCGCCAGGTCCAGGCCCTTGAGTGGTTGCACGCGTGCAGCGGCGACCACGTACGGCGCGGTGGCCCGGCGGGCACCGACGCCGGCCGGACGGAAGACCGAACCGTCCACGCCCGGCGGGACGATCCACACGCGCGACGCATCACCGCCGAGCCGTGTGCGGACGGTCTCGGCCTCGGCCTCGCTCACGACGACGACGGCGTCGGAGTCCCGGGCCAGGCGCTGCTCGCCGCCCATCCGGCCGGCGGACTCGGGGCGTTCGCCCTCGGACAGCGGCGTCTCCGCGTCGGCGGCGATCGAGTGGAAGGACTGGACGTGCGGGACGCCGCGGTCACGGGCGACGGGGAGCGCTGCGGCACCGGAGAACCAGTGGTGCGAGTGGAGTACGTCGAACGGTCCGAGTGCGGCGAGCCCGTGTCGGAACGGTTCGATGAAGGCGTCGTGTTCGCCCTTCGGCACGGGCTGGGCGGGCCCAGCGGACAGGAACCGGAGGCACACGCCGGGGACGAGCGCGACCGAGTCCGGCTGCGTCGGCGACGAGCGTCGCGTGATGATGTCCACCTGGTGGCCGCGGTCGGCCAGGGCCTCGGCCTGGTGCCGGACGACGACGTTCATGCCGCCGACCTCACCGGAACCGGGTTCGTCGCCGGGGGAGGTGTGCAGCGAGACGAGCCCGATGCGCAGCGGTTCGGTCGTCGTGCTCACGGGGCCAGCCTAGCGAGCGGGACGCTGCGCCTCCCGCGCCGGTGCGACGAGGGCCGGCAGCCGTCCGGCGGTGTCGCGCGGGTCGGACGGGGAGCCGTCATCGCCTCCGAGCACCTGCACCCGTCGGTCGCCGTGCCGCTCCCAGAACGCCGCCGTCCAGGCGCAGAGGACGCCGTCCAGCAAGTCCTCCCGGTGCTTGTGCGTCGGTCCGTGCAGCACCGAAGGCTCCGCCAGCGCCCGGGTGCGGGGATCGCCGTCGAGGTCGAGCGGCGGGTCGAGCGGCCTCGTGCGGACGCGCCGGACCAGTTCGTCGAACGCCTCGGCGCGGCGCTGACGGGCGACCGCCGGCGGCACAGACGGGTCGAGCCGCTTGTACCGGGGGCGTTCGTCGTCGTAGCCGAACTCCTCGACGCCGACGAGGGTCGTGTACGGGTAGCACTCGAAGACCGCCGGGCCGCTGCGGTCGTGCATGCTCGCGGTGTCGCTGACGTAGGTGATGCCCAGCGCGGTGAGCCGGTCGAGCAGGCGGGCGCCCGCGCTCGCGGCCGAGGCGAGGCTCGTCGGGTTCGCGGCGACCCTCCATCGGCCGTAGCGCTGGCCGACCTGCCGTTCCACCTGGCGCATGCCCGTCGGGTTCGTGACGACGAGGGAGGCGTCCACGGCGACGAGCGTGCGGGGGCCGAGCCGCTCGGCGATCCAGGCGGTGACCGCGTCGACCCCGCGGGCCCAGCCGGCGTCGACCACCCGTCCCGCGTCGTCGACGGCGGCGAGGCCGGTCTCGTTCGGCGCCCGACGCTCGGTCCCGAGGCCCCACGCCAAGTCGACCCCGAGGTACGCGTTCACGGTGCCATCCTGCCCGTGCGGACGCGCGGCACGCACTCCGCGGGTGCGGGGGAGTAGGTTCCGCAGCATGGCGACACCGGCGACGACGTTGACCGTACCCGGACCCGAGGGCGACCGGGAGGTCCGGATCTCCAGCCCGGCACGCGTGCTGTGGCCGGACCTCGGCATCACGAAACTCGACCTGGCGCAGTACCTCGTCGACGTGGGGGAGCCCTTCGTCCGGGCGAACGGCGACCGACCGATCTCGCTGCAGCGCTTCCCCGACGGTGTCGACGGCGAGCAGTTCTTCTCGAAGAACCCGCCGAAGGGTGCGCCCGACTACGTCCGCGCGGTGACGGTCACCTACCCGAGCGCCCGGAGCCACCCGCAGCTGGTGGTCGACGAGCCGGCCGTCGCGGTCTGGGCGGCGCAGATGAACACCGTCGTCTTCCATCCGTGGGCATCCCGTGCCGAGGACAGCGACCACCCGGACCAGCTCCGGATCGACCTGGACCCGCAACCGGGCACGGACTTCTCCGACGCGGTGCCCGCGGCCCACGAGCTGCGGAAGGTCCTGGCCGACGTCGGGCTCGAGGCGTGGGTGAAGACGAGCGGCAACCGCGGCCTGCACGTCTTCGCGCCGATCGAGCCGGCGTACGAGTTCCTCGACGTCCGGCACGCCGTGATCGCGGCAGCCCGGGAACTCGAGCGGCGGATGCCCGAGCAGGTGACGACCGCGTGGTGGAAGGAGGAGCGCGGGCAACGCGTCTTCGTCGACTTCAACCAGGCGAACCGCGACCGGACGATGGCCGGCGCCTACAGCCCCCGTGCGCTCCCGCACGCTGCCGTGTCGACCCCGCTCGCGTGGGAGGAGCTCGACACCGCGGACCCGACCGTCTTCACGATCCGCACCGTCCCCGGTCGGCTCGCTGCCACCGGCGATCCGTGGGAGACGATGTCCGCCGCGCCGCGGAGCATCGATCCACTCCTGGAGTGGTGGGCTCGCGACCTGGAGCGTGGTGAGGGGGAGCTGCCGTTCCCGCCGGACTTCCCGAAGATGCCCGGCGAGCCGCCGCGCGTCCAGCCGTCCCGGGCGAAGAAGGGCTGACGGGACCGCTGAGGCGCCCCCTGGGACGGCGCCCCCTGGAACGGCGCCCGCTCGGACGGGGCCTCAGACGAGCGAGGAGGCGTCCTCGGAGCGGAGCCCGTCGTCCTCGACGCGCGAGGTCTGCAGCGGCAGACCGACCGTGGCGGTGTGCAGGCGGGTGAGGCGCGACCACGTGCGGCGGTTGCCCTGCGTCACGCCGTCCAGGACGATCATGCGCCGAGTCCGATCGTGACGAAGGCGAGCGCGGCGGCGGTCACACCGGCGATGCCGCTGATGATCGCGCTGGTCTGGAGCGCACGCAGATGACGTGCTTCGCGGACCTCGCTGAAGGGGCTGCGCTGCGCCCGGCGAATGAGGATCTCGTTGCTCATGTCCACTCCGATCCGTGGTGTCGAGACGGTGTCCGACCACCGTTTCCCTGGTGCCTCAGATGTTTCCACAGTTTCACTAGTTCGGCTAACTACTGATCACACTGGAGCGCGGATTGGACATCCGGTCTGTCAGACCAGGGTCGAATCAGGACAGGACGTCGCTGAGGTCGTACGCCGTCGGGACCTCGAGCTGGTCGAACCCGCACGAGCGCGCCTCGCGGTCCGGACGCCACCGCGCGAACTGCACGGTGTGCCGGAACCGGTCACCCTCCATCTGGTCGTACCGGACCTCCAGGACGCGCTCCGGTGCCAGCCGGACGAACGACGTGTCGCGACCGGACGAGAACCGTGAGCGCTCCCCGTCACCGGTGACGGGCCTCCCGTCCGCGTCTCGCTCGACGAGCGGTTCCAACTCGTCGACGAGTTCCCGGCGCCGCTTGTCCGTGAAGGCGGAGACCCCACCGACCATCCGCAGCTCGCCCTCGTCGTCGTACAGCCCGAGCAGCAGCGACCCGACACCGGTCCCGCTCTTGTGGACCCGGTACCCGACGGCGACGACGTCCGCCTCGCGGTGGTGCTTCACCTTGAGCATCGTGCGCTTGTTCGGCTCGTACGGCTTCGACCGCGGCTTCGCCACGACCCCGTCGAGACCGGCACCCTCGAACGTCGTGAGCCACTCGCGGGCGACCTCGACGTCGAGCGTGGTGCGGGTGACGAAGAGCGGGGCTGCGAGGTCGGCCCCGAGTTCCTCGAGCGCGGCACGGCGCTCGTCGAACGGCCGGCCGGTCAGGTCCTCGCCGTCGAGGTGCAGCAGGTCGAAGGCGACGAACTGCGCCGGCGTCTCGACCGAGAGCTTCGCGATCCGCGAGGCCGCGGGGTGGATCCGCTGCGACAGGGCTTCCCAGTCGAGCCGCTCGTTGCCCGGCACCCCGGAGCGGACGACGACCTCACCATCGAGGACGACGGGGTGCTCCCGGCCGCCGAACCGGGCACGGAACGCCTCGACGAGCTCCGGGAAGTACCGGGTCAGCGGCTTGGCGCCGCGGCTGCCGATCTCGACGTCGTCGCCGTCGATCGTCACGATGCCCCGGAAGCCGTCCCACTTCGGCTCGTACCGCAGGCCGCCCGCGACGCTGTCGGGGTCCGGCACGGTGGCGACGGCCTTGGCGAGCATGGGCGCGATGGTCTCCATGCGGCCTGTCTACCCGCCCGCTGCGGGACCGGCCTGGAGGCCCGTCACGGCCCGGTCCGCCGGCACCGCCTGGTTAGGGTGGTCGCGTGTCGATCCCGCCGCCCGTCAGCACCGCGCAGGCCGAGGCGCTCGCCGCCGGTGCCCTCCCGCCCGTCGAGGAGGTCCGGCCCGGCATCTGGACCATCGCCGTCCCCTTCCGAGGCGGTGTGCCCGACGCCACGCTCGCGTACGTCATCGAGGGGAGCGACGGGGCGCTCGCGGTCATCGATCCCGGGTGGTCCGACGGCGGCTCCCTCGACGTGCTGTCCGACGGGTTCCGGACCATCGGCCGCCGGCTCGAGGACGTCACCCTCGTCGCCGTCACCCACCTGCACGCCGACCACCTCGGTGCTGCGGCCGCACTGCGGCGACGCTCCGGTGCCCCGGTCGCGATGCACGCCGCAGAGGTGCGCGCGCTCGCGCACGAGCGGGCCGACGCCGAGCAGAACGACCGCGACGTGCGGACCTGGGGCGTGCCCGCCGCGCTGCTCGACGGGGTCGTGGCCGCGTGGGGGACCGGCCGCCGGATCGGGCAGGGGGCGGCGGAGGTGCCGTTCGCCGACCTGCTGCTCGCA
Source organism: Curtobacterium sp. MCBD17_023 (assembly GCF_003224415.1). Taxonomy (NCBI): domain Bacteria; kingdom Bacillati; phylum Actinomycetota; class Actinomycetes; order Micrococcales; family Microbacteriaceae; genus Curtobacterium; species Curtobacterium sp. MCBD17_023. Next base: position 11,030 of record NZ_QKLJ01000022.1, on the reverse strand, counting down.
GACGGGGACGTGTTGCCGATCCCGGGGCGGACGATCAGCACACTGTGGACGCCGGGACACACGGGCGGTCACGTCTGCTTCGTCGACGAGCCGGACGGGCTCCTGTTCACCGGGGACCACGTCCTGCCGCGGATCAACCCCGGCGTCGGACTCGGCGGCCGGACCGGGACGAACCCGCTGCGTGACGTGCTCGACTCGCTGGCCAAGCTCGACGGCCACGGGCACCTCGAGGTCTGCCCCGGGCACGAGTACCGGTTCCGCGACGTCGTGTCCCGAGCCCGCGTGCTCATTGACCACCGGGACGAGCGGACCCGGCACGTCGCGGACGCGCTCGATGCACTCGACCGGCCGACGCTCTTCGAGGTCGCGTCCCGCGTGCCGTTCAGCGGCGGGATCGGGTCGATGTCGGGCTTCCTGCTCGCGAGTGCCCTCAGCCAGACTGCGTTCCACGCCGACCTGCTCGGTCGCGCCGAGGAGATCCGCGGCGCCTGACGACCGGCGCGCCGGCTAGCGGGCGGGAACGGAACGGCCCCGCCGATCCGTGGAGGGATCGACGGGGCCGCGGGAGGAGCCTCCCGTCCGGGTCAGCGACGGGCGCGACGGCGGACGGTACGCAGGCCCACCAGTGCCGCACCGGCGGCGAGCATGGCGAGCGCCCAGGGCAGGGCGTCGGTGCTGTCGGTGCCGGTGTAGGCGAGTCGGCCGTGCGCGGCGGTGCGGACCGGGACGGTGCCGATCGGCGCGGCTGCCGGCTGGGTCAGCACCGGGGGAGCCGACACCGGGGGCGTGGCGACCGGGGGCGTGGTGCCCGGGGTGGTCGCGGTCGGGGTGACCACGACCGGGAACGACGTGGCGAACGCGTCGCCGGTGGCCGTCAGGGTGTGCGTCGAGGCCTCGGGGAAGGTCACGTCGACCGCGTTGTAGCCGCCGAACACCTCGTCGATGGTGATCACGTCGGAGGCGACGTCGGAGGTGACGGTGAGCGCGGACGGCGTGCCCTCGTCATCGGTGACCTCGTTGCCGAACCGGTCGACGATCCCGCCGTCGACCAGCAGCGTGCCGTCCTGCTCGACGGTGGGGCGACCGCCGGGCGTGAAGACGACGTCGAAGTCCGCGCCGTCGGAACCGGTGCTCCACTTCAAGTCGACGGTGTCGATGTCGCCGTCCTCGTCGACGATCCAGCTGCGGATGGTGCCGGAGTCCTCTTCCCGCGCAGCGGCCGCTCGGAGCTGGAACCCGACCGACGTCCCGTTGTCGAACAGCGCTTCGTAGTCAGCGCGGTCCGTGGCGATGACCTGCACGCCCGCGGGTGCTGCGGCGTCGACCGACAACTCGACGTACTGGGTCGTCGTGGCCGTCCCACTGGTCGCGGTCACGGCGAAGTCGTAGTAGCTCGCCCACTCGGTCGTGCCGGACAGGACGCCGGTGGTCGCGTCGAACGTGATGCCGTCGGGCAGCTGGCCCTCGGGGGTGTCCTCCGGGTACTCGGGGTCGGCCTCGTAGCCGTCGTAGTACCAGGCGAGCGAGTACGTCGGTGCGGGGCTGCCGGTCGCACGGAACGTGTACGAGAACGCCTCACCGGCGGTTGCCTCGAGGGGCAGGCTGTCCTCGTCGGCGGCGGTGCCGCCCTCGACGGGCTCGCCGTTCTCGTCCACGAACACCGGGTCCTGGGTGACGACGGCGGAGTCCGCCGTCGCGGTCTCGTCCGTGTGTCCCTCGAGATTGTTCCGAACAGTGACGGTGACGATTTTGCCCGCGTCGTCGGCGACGACGTCGTACAACTGGCCCTGGTCGCCGGTGGCCACACCGCCGACCGACCAGCTGTAGGAGAGCTCGGATGGGTCCGTGAAGCCCTTGGGCTTCGCGCGGAGCGTCTGGCCGACCTTCGCGGTGCCGGAGATCGTCACCGTGGCGGATGCCGCCGCCGTGGGCGCGGCCTCGGCCGGGCCGGTGTCGCTCGGCTTCGCGGTGCTCGGGCTGGTCGGTGTCGGCATCGCGCTGCCGGTGGCCGGAGCGGTCGGCGTGACGGCGCCGGTCCCGGCGGCGGCACCACCCGTGGTCGCGCCGGTGCCACCGGGGGCGCTCGTCGCGCCGTCGGTCGGGAGGCTCGGCTCGGCCGGCGTGGTCGCCTCGCCCGGCGCGGTCGTCGCGTCGGTGCCCGGCGTGGCGTTGGTGCCCGGAGCGGCGGGAGTGGTGACCGACGTGTCGGTCGTCGGTGCCTCGTCGGCGTAGGCGGTCGTCGCGGTCATGACGCCGAGACCGGTCGTGAGGCCGATGAGTGCTGTGGCAGTACCGACGGCGCACGCGCGTCGGACGAAGGAGGTGCTGCGATGCACGGGTTGTTCCCCCATATTTCGAGTCCGGACGGGTGCCGGAACACAAGAGTTGGCCGAGAGTCCTCGGGTGATCGGAGCGTATTGGGACGGAGAGGTGTATAGGGCAGCGCAACAGCAGAAGTGCCCCGAGCTGGGGGTGCGCGTGCCGGATCGTGCGGTTTCCCGCACCGGTTCCTCTGCGTTCGTACAGATCAGGGCGGGCCGCTGCAGGTGCGCCCTCGTCTCCGGAAGTCAGGCGCGACGACGGCGCAGACGGGCCGTCAGGACCACGGCCCGGGCGGCGAGCAGCGCGCATGCCCACGCGATCGGGCCCGACTCGTCGGCTCCGATGGTCTCAGGAACGGGAGGTCGCCGCAGCCCGTTCCAGGGCGTCCCGGAGTGCTGCCACGGCGGGGGACAGTGAACTCGCCGTCCGCTGCGCCGTGAAGATCGTCCGCTCGGCGTCCCCGGGCAGGTCGAGCAGCCGGCAGGTGGTCGACCGGCCGGCCCAGACCAGGTCCGGCATGAGCGCGACCGCGTTGCCGGACTCGATCAACCGGATCTGCGCCTGCAGGTCGGCGGTCTCGTACCGGACGTCGGGTTCGAAGCCCGAGCGCCGGCAGAGCTGCTCCGCGAAGTGCCGCGACGCCGTTCCTCGTGGCTCCATCACCCACGGCAGGTCGGCCGCGCCGGTGAGGGAGTCGACCGGCCACAGCGACGTGTCCACCGGCGGCAGCGCGAGCCGGACGGCGTCCGTCGTCAGCTCACGTCGGTCCAGGCCCGGGAAGCGCGGGGCCGCGTGCGCCGGGTACTGCTCGGCGATCACCATGTCGAAGTCCCGCGCCCACGTCTCGTTGAGTGCGGTCTCCGGCTCGCGCTGGACCATCTCGACGCGGACGCCCGGGTGTTCGGTGACCATGATGCGCAGCGCGTTCGGCATGAGGGCGAGCGCAGCAGACTGGAAGACTGCGACCCGGACGCGTCCCTGCACGCTGGTCAGCGTCGCCTCGACGGCGGACTGCGCCCGTTCGAGCGTGTCGAGCACGTCGCCCGCCGCGGCCACGAACACCTCGGCCTGCGGCGTGAGCTGGAGTCGCCGTCCGGCCCTCCGGAGGAGCTGCACACCGGCCTCGCGCTCGAGGACCGCCAGCTGTTGCGAGACCGCCGACGGGGTGAAGTTCATCGCCTCGGCGACGGCGGCCACGGTGCCCCGGATCGACAGCTCCCGCAGGAGCACGAGGCGCCGGACGTCGAGCATGGGAAAACAGTAGTGCAGCTGAACGGAATGCATCAGGAAGAGTTGCTTCCGCTACCGGAAGCGCGAGCCCCACACTGAACCCATGACCGACGTCCAGCCGCGCGACGACGCAGCGACCACGACCGACGATGTGACCACCACCGACTCCGCCGGACTCGCCGACGAGTCCGTCGCGCTCGTCCGACAGTGGCTCGCCGAGGCAGAGACGTACCCGGTCGACGGGTCCGCGAAGCAGCTCGCCGGTGTCCTCGCCGACCCGAAGGGCCTGGCCTTCGCCGTCGGGTTCGTCGACGGCGTCGTCCGCCCCGAGGACCTCGGCGTCGCCGCGCGCAAGCTCCGCGCGATCGCGCCGGACGCACCCGGGTTCCTGCCGGCCGCACTCCGCGGCCTTGTGCGCCTCGGTGGCGGGATGGCACCGGGCCTCCCGGGGGTCGTCGTCCCCGTCGCCCGACGGGTCCTCCGGAACATGGTCGGGCACCTCATCGTCGACGCCACCGACGCGAAGCTCGGTCCGGCGATCGCGAAGATCAAGCAGGACGGCATCCGCCTCAACGTGAACCTGCTCGGCGAGGCCGTGCTCGGTGAGCGCGAGGCCGCGCGCCGCCTCGCCGGCACGCACGCGCTGCTGAGCCGCGGCGACGTCGACTACGTGTCGATCAAGGTCTCCTCGACCGTGCACCCGCACTCGCCGTGGGCGTTCGACCAGGCCGTCGAGGACATCGTCGGGCAGCTCCGGCCGCTGTTCGAGCGAGCGGCGGCGTCGACGCCGAAGAAGTTCATCAACCTCGACATGGAGGAGTACAAGGACCTCGACCTGACGATCGCGGTCTTCACGAAGCTCCTCGACGAGCCGCAGTTCACCGACCTCGAAGCGGGGATCGTGCTGCAGGCGTACCTGCCCGACGCGCTCGCCGCGATGGAGCACCTGCAGGAGTGGTCCGCCGCCCGCCGTGCCCGTGGAGGCGCCGACATCAAGGTGCGTCTGGTCAAGGGCGCGAACCTGCCGATGGAGCAGGTCGAGGCCTCGGTGCACGGCTGGCCGCTCGCGACCTGGCACACCAAGCAGGACTCGGACACGAACTACAAGCGCGTGCTCGACTGGGCACTGACGCCCGAGCGCATCGCGAACGTGCGGGTCGGCGTCGCCGGGCACAACCTGTTCGACGTGGCACACGCCTGGCTCCTCGCCGGGGAGCGCGGTGTCCGGGACGGCATCGAGTTCGAGATGCTCCTCGGCATGGCGCAGGGCCAGGCCGCCGCGGTGAAGAAGACCGTCGGCTCGCTGCTCCTCTACACGCCGGTCGTGCACCCGGGCGAGTTCGACGTCGCCATCGCCTACCTCATCCGTCGTCTCGAGGAGGGTGCGTCGCAGGACAACTTCATGTCCGCGGTGTTCTCCCTCGCCTCGTCGCCGACGCTCTTCGCCCGCGAGGAAGCTCGCTTCCGCGACTCCCTCGCCCCGCTCGCACTGCCCGGCGGAATGGACGCCCCGGCGTCGCACCGCGTCGCCGACCGGTACGCCGCCGTCGAGCGCCCGGTGCCCGGTCACTTCGAGAACACCCCGGACAGCGACCCGTCCGTCGGCTCGGTCCGCGAGTGGGGCGCCGCCATCACCGGGCGGATCGCCACCTCGACGCTCGGCGTCTCCGCCGTCCGGGAGGCCCGGATCACCTCCGGCACGACCCTCGAGTCCGCCCTGCGGCGCGTCCGTGCCGCTGGCACGACCTGGGGCTCCTGGTCCGGGGCAGCCCGCGGTGCGGTCCTGCACGCCGTCGGCGACGCCCTCGAGGCGAACCGTGCCGCCCTCATCGAGGTCATGGCGTCGGAGACCGGCAAGACGATCGACCAGGCCGACCCCGAGGTGTCCGAGGCCATCGACTTCGCGCACTTCTACGCCGAACTGGCCGCGTCGCTCGACACCGTCGACGGTGCGTCGTTCACCCCGGCTGCGCTGACGCTCGTCACGCCGCCGTGGAACTTCCCCGTGGCGATCCCCGCCGGGTCGACCCTGGCCGCCCTCGCCGCCGGGTCCGCGGTCGTGCTGAAGCCCGCGCCGCCGGCCGCACGCAGTGGCGCCGTCCTGGCGTCGGTCATCGAGACCGCGCTCGACGCGCACGGTGCGCCGGCCGACGTCCTGGCGTTCCTCGAGGTCGAGGAGTCCGAGCTCGGGAAGGACCTCATCACGTCGCCGCTCGTCGACCGCGTGATCCTGACCGGCGCGTACGAGACGGCCGAGCTGTTCCGGTCCTTCCGGCCGGACCTGCCGCTGCTCGCCGAGACCTCCGGCAAGAACGCGGTCATCGTGACCCCGTCGGCGGACCTCGACCTCGCGGTGAAGGACGTCGTCGCCTCGGCCTTCGGGCATGCGGGGCAGAAGTGCTCGGCCGCGTCGCTGGTCGTCATGGTCGGCTCGGTCGCGAAGTCCAAGCGCTTCCGCAACCAGCTCCTCGACGCGGTGTCCTCGCTGACCGTCGGCTACCCGACCGACCCGACGACCCAGATGGGACCGATCATCGAACCGGCATCGGGCAAGCTGCTCGACGGCCTGACGACGCTCGGTGCGGGGGAGTCCTGGGCGATCGCACCGAAGCAGCTCGACGAGACCGGGAAGCTCTGGAGCCCCGGTGTCCGGCAGGGCGTCCGGCGCGGCTCGGAGTACCACCGCACGGAGTACTTCGGCCCGATCCTCGGCGTGATGGTCGCGGAGACCCTGGACGAGGCGATCGACATCGTCAACGAGGTCGACTACGGCCTGACCTCCGGTCTGCACTCGCTCGACCCGGGTGAGATTGGGACGTGGCTCCGTCGCATCCAGGCGGGCAACCTCTACGTGAACCGCAGCATCACCGGCGCAATCGTCCGCCGCCAGCCCTTCGGCGGGTGGAAGAAGTCCGCAGTCGGCGCGGGCACCAAGGCCGGCGGCGTGAACTACCTGGTCGGCCTCGGCTCGTGGGAGCCCGCCGTCGCCCGCGCTGGCTCGACGCCGTCGTCGGACGTGTCCGCCTTCGTCCGGGCGACCGGTGTGGCGTCCGAGTCGGTCGACCGTGCGATCGCGTCCGACGAGCTCGCGTGGACCTCGGAGTTCGGGACCGCGGCCGACGTGTCCGCACTCTCCGCCGAGCGCAACGTCTTCCGGTACCTGCCGTACCCGGGCGTGCACGTCCGCCTGGGCGCCGAGGGCACGACCGAGGACCTCGTGCGGGTCGTCGCCGCGGCGCTCCGTGCGGGCACCTCCGTCCAGGTCTCCACGGCCGTCGCGCTCCCGGAAGCGGTGGCCACCGCGCTCCGAGGCCTCTCGCTCGTCGAGTCCGTGCGGCAGACCGAGTCGGACGAGACGTTCGCCGCCCGGATCGCTGCCGGCCCGTCCACGCGCGTCCGACTCATCGCCGGGGACGCTGCCGCGCTCGCCGTCGGGACGGACGGGCGGCCGGACGTCGCCGTCTACGCGGAGCCCGTGACCGAGGCCGGGCGCATCGAGATGCTGCCGTTCCTCCGGGAGCAGGCGGTGTCCATCACGGCGCACCGCTTCGGGACGCCGAACCACCTGTCGGACGACCTCATCTGACGGCTGCTCGCCAGTACGACCCCTCCGGACGGACACGGCCCCTCGCTTCCACGCGGTGCCGTGTCCGTCCTGCAGTGTGGGATGATGCCCGGCCAGCCGGTGAGCGCTGTCCGGATCGGCCTTCGGCGACCCCTCGGTACAACAGGTTCATGTGTGAATCGGTGCAGTGCCTGGTGTGTGGGAAGGCGACATGGACCGGGTGCGGTGAGCACGTCCGTGAGGTCTTCCGCGGCGTCCGTCGTCGTGACCGGTGCGCGGGCCACGGTGTGCCGCGCTCCTTCCCCGACGACGACGGGTTCCGCTGAGCCGCTGACCCGCTGCTGTACCGGCCCGTCGCCCCGACCTGTCCGCTCGCCGCATGGTCGGTGCTCGCGGTCAGGTGTCCGGCGTTGCCTCGGATCCACGTCGTACAGCGACGACGACCCGGCCACCCTGCCGGTGACACCCGAGGAGCCCCACATGACCGACCCGATCGCTCGACCCATCGCACTGGCGCACGTCCGCGTGACCGTGACCGACATCGCCCGCAGCAAGGCGTTCTACCAGCAGCTGTTCGGCGTCGAGCCCGCGATGGACTTCAGCGAGCACGCCGGTGAGCCCGGGATCACCGAGGACCGTGAGCGGCTCTACGGCGGCTGCATCTTCCCCGTCGGGGACCAGCTCTTCGGCCTCCGCCCCGTCGCTCCGAGCGGCCAGCGGTTCGACCCGGACACGGTCGGTCTCGACCACGTGAGCTTCATGGTCGGATCGGTCGACGAGCTGCACGAGGCGGCCGCGCGGCTCGACACCGCCGGTGTCGAGCACGGCGAGGTGACCGACCTCGGAGACGCCGGCATGGTGATCCTGTCCGTGCAGGACCCGGACGACATCAACCTGGAACTGGCGGCCGTCCGCAGCTGACCACCCGCGGCGGTCACCGCACAGGGCGCAGGATGTACTCGAACGTCGTGCGTGCCCGCTCGGGGTCCGGGGTCTCGCCGGAGATCAGGTCCGCGTAGGTGAACGACTCCGACACGCGGACGAGCAGTCGACCGAGTTCCTCGGGGGAGAGCGGCGCCGGGTCGAAGGCCCCCGACTCCTGCTCGGCGGCGACCAGGGTCGAGACCACGGCGACGAAGCGCCGCTGCACGTCGCTGTCGGTCGTCGTCAGGAGTCGCAGTGCCCGGGCCGGCTCGCGGGTCAGGAACGCGCGGAAGTACGGCGCACGGATCAGGTCCGCGGTGAAGTGGTCGAGGACGTCGACGATGCGTGCCGCTCCCGACGGTGCCGCCGCACGGCCCGCGGCGTCAAGCGTCGGGACGGCGAGCGACCAGAGGATCTCGGACAGCAGCTGGTCGCGGTTGCCGACCCAGCGGAACAGCGAGGTCCGGTCGACGCCGAGCGAGGACGCGAGCGCCTGCATGTCAACACGTGCCCCGTCGATGAAGGCGTGACGTGCAGACCGGAACGCGCGCTGGGCGTCGGGGTGGGCCTCCAGGCGGGTGGCGAGCGCGCTCGGGACGAGCGCCGACCCGAGGGCGCCGAGTGGCTGCTTGCTCACGGTTCCCCCGAAGTCGTCGACGTCGTCTTGCAACGTTTCCGAGAATGATGCATCGTTGGGTCCATGTCAACGACGGTCGCGGGAACGCCCCTGCTCGAATCCGACTTCTACCGGTTCCAGGAGCAGCTGACCGACCAGGAACGCGACTCCCTCGGCGAGCTCCGCGAGTACCTCGAGCGCGACGTCGCGCCGATCGCGGACGAGTACTGGGCCCGCGCCGAGTTCCCGACGCAGGTCATCGCGCCGCTCGCCGAGCTCGGCATGTACGGCCCCGGCGTGCCGCTCGTCCGGCAGTTCGAGAACTCTGCGGTGTACCGCGGCTGGGCGGCCCTCGAACTCGGTCGGGTCGACGCCGGCGTCGCGACCTTCATCGGCGTGCAGTCCGGTCTCGCGATGAACTCGATCGCGGTCGCGGGCAGCGACGAGCAGCAGCGTGAGTGGTTGCCGCGCATGGCCTCCGGGGAGGTCGTCGGGGCGTTCGGACTGACCGAACCGCTCTCCGGCAGCGACTCCGCCCGCGGCCTCCGCACCACCGCCCGGCGCGAGGGGGACACCTGGGTGCTCAACGGCTCGAAGCGCTGGATCGGCAACGCCACCTTCGCGGACGTCGTCGTCATCTGGGCGAAGGACGAGGCGGACAACCAGGTCAAGGGCTTCCTGGTCACCTCCGACACCCCGGGGTTCACCGCGACGAAGATCGAGGACAAGATCGCACTCCGGTCGGTGCAGAACGCCGACATCACCCTCGAGGACGTCCGCGTCCCGGAGGCCCGTCGCCTGCAGCGCGCCGACTCGTTCCGGTCCACCGCTGCGGTGCTCCGCCTGACCCGCACCGAGGTCGCCTGGCAGGCCGTCGGCATCTCGGTCGGCGCCTACGAGGCCGCCCTGCGCTACGCCCGGGAGCGCGAGCAGTTCGGCAAGCCGATCGCGTCGCACCAGCTCATCCAGGACCTGCTCGTGAAGTCCCTCATGAACATCACCGCGTCGATCGCCCTGTGCACCCAGGCGTCCGCGCTGCAGGACCAGGGCCTCGGCGGCGACGAGCACTCGGCGATGGCGAAGGCGTTCGCCACGGCGAAGATGCGCGAGACCGTCGGCTGGTGCCGCGAGGTCCAGGGCGGCAACGGCATCGTCCTCGACAAGGGCGTCGCCCGGTTCTTCGCCGACGCCGAGGCCATCTACTCGTACGAGGGCACCCGCGAGGTCAACACGCTGATCGTCGGCCGCGCCGTCACCGGACAGGCCGCGTTCGTCTGACCGGCCGGCCCGGGCGGCAGCGGAGGAGCGCCGTCGCCCGGTCGTCGGCCCGGCGCCGGTCGCTTGTCGCCCGGTCGTCAACTCAGGCCCAGAACGCACCGATGCGCTCCGCCACCTGTTCGGCCTGCGCGCGTCCGGCCTCCGCCGACGGCCGCTGCGTCGACAGCGCCAGTGAGTTCGTCCCGAAGGCCCGCTGCGACGCCTCGTCCGCGACGAGGACCTCGACCCGCGAACCGGCGTCTCGCAACGAGGTGACCGCACGGTCGAGCCACGGCCCGAGCGGTGACGGCCCCTCGGGGCTGCAGGCGATCACGAGCACCCGCTCGTACCCGGCCGCGACGTCCGCGTTGGTCGCCGAGCGCATGCCGCCGTCGATGTACGGATGCCCGTCGATCCGCACCGGAGACCAGACCAGCGGGACGGAGCAGCTCGCGGCCACGGCACGTTCGAGCGGCACGCCGTCCTCGGCGCGGAGCACCCGGAAGGTCCCGTCGACGGCGTCCACCGCGGTCACCGCGTAGGGCCGGTCCGGCCACGCGGTCGTGGGCAGCGTGTCGCGGAAGGTCGCGACGCGTTCGTCGTCGCTCTGTCCGGGGGTGATCTGCTGCGCGGCGGCTCCGAGACGCGCACGGGCGTCCTGCTCCGAGGTGGCTCCCTGCAGTGCCGCCGCGAAGCGCTGCTCGAACTCGGCGGCATCGACGCGCGCGGGCTCTTCGTAGGTGGTCGGGAGTGGGCTCAGCTGCTGCTCGTAGGCACCGCGCACGCCGCCGCTGCGGAGGAAGGTCCCGACGACGCTGCCGGCGCTCGTGCCGACCACGAGGTCCGCCGCACCGAGGTCGACCCCGGCGTCCTCGAGGGCCGACAGGACGCCGAGCTCCCAGGCGATGCCGGCGACGCCACCACCTCCGAGGACGACTGCTCTGGTTCCGGGCGTGGGGGTGGGGAGGGGCGCTGCGGCGTCGGTCATGCCTCCTGCTTACCAACCCCGCCGATGAACGCGTACTGCGTCGGTCCTGCCGGACCCGGCCACCCGCCGGACGGGAGGCCCGGATCGCCGCCGCCCCGCGCCTCCCGGCCTGTCTCTTATACACATCT
>NZ_QKLJ01000021.1:0-36036 GCF_003224415.1 Curtobacterium sp. MCBD17_023 | reverse complement strand
GGCACCACCGTCCACATCTCCCAGGACGCCGCGGACCTGCTGAACCAGACCTTCAAGACCGACGCCGTCAAGCGCGGACTGCTCGTCGGCACCGCCACCATCACCGCCCAGATCAAGTAACACCCGATCTGACGCACCACCACCAGAACGCCGTCCCGCACACGCGGGACGGCGTTCTCGCGTCCCCGGAACCAGACGCCCGGGGTCAGCCGCGCCGGCGCCACCAGCGGGTGGGCCGGGAACCGGACGCCCGCTCGGCCGCAGCGACCGCGTCGGCCGCGAACCGGGCCTCCCGGCGGTCCTTCCACGCGACGACCTCTGCCTCGACGTCCCGCATCGGGGTGACCACGGGTGGGCCGCCGAGCAGCTGACGGCGGGCCTCCTTCACCCGGGCGTTGAAGTCGACCAGGACGTCCCGCACGTCGGACTCGGCCGACAGCGCGTCGAGGTGGTCGTCGAGTTCGGCGTCCTCGGTGCGCAGGGCCAGGGCGGGCGGGGCGATCCCGCGGATGTCCTCGCGCTCGATCTTCGCCTTGATCCACCAGTTCGGGTCGTGTTGCTCACCGAGTCCGGGGAGCGGCTTGCCGTGGTACGGGTTCCCCTCGAAGACCCCGCGCCGTTCGGCCTCGGCGATCTGGGCACGCGCGTGCGCAGCGACGTCGGCGGCCTTGAGCAGTCGACGTTCCTCGCGCTCGGCGCGGACCTCGTCCGGGTCGAGCGAGCCCCGCTCGACCTCGGCGTCCACGAGCTGCTGGTAGCGGTACCGCGCGGCCTTCCGCAGGCGGTCCATCCGGGCATCGACGTCGTTCATCGTCGGACCATGATGCGCCCCACCACCGACTGTCACCCTCAGCCGCCGTCCACGGACAGGACGAGGAGCCGATGGACGCAGGACTCGGACAAGACGGACGCGGCGGTCCAGGGTCGCAGAGGTGGAATCCCTGCCCCTCTGGTTGCTCTGTCTGGTCTTCGTCGCTGGTGCGGCCGTCATCTGGGTCGCCGGCATCCAACTGTCGAAGACCACCGACGTGCTCGACGCCCGGCTGCACCTCGGCAGCGCGCTCGGCGGACTCATCGTCCTGGCCGTCGCGACGAACCTGCCCGAGATCGCCATCACCGTCAGCGCCGGGCTCTCCGGGTCGATCGAGGTGGCCGCCGGCAACATCCTCGGCGGCATCGCGATCCAGACGGTCGTCATCGCCGTGCTCGACGCCTTCGGCAAGCGCGGGAAGGGCGTCAAGCCGATCACGTACCGGGCGGCCTCGCTGACCCTGGTGCTCGAAGCGATCGTCGTCGTGGCGGTCCTCGCCGTCGTCATCGCCGGGAGTCAGCTGCCGCCGGACCTGGTCGTCGCGCGGCTCACTCCGGACGTCGTGCTCATCGCCCTCATCTGGATCGCCGGGCTGTTCCTCGTGCAGCGCGCCGGCAGGGGACTCCCGTGGCACGAGAGCGGTCACGCCCCGGACGCCAGCCCGCACGCGTCCGGACACCGGACCCGCAAGCCGGACACCCCGCCGATGAGCACCCGGAAGGCCGCCGTCGTCTTCACCGTCTCGGCGCTCGCGACCCTCGTCGCCGGTGTCGTGCTCGAGCGGGCCGGTGACGCGGCGTCCAGCCAGATCGGGCTCTCCGGCGTGCTGTTCGGCGCCACCGTCCTCGCCCTGGCGACGAGCCTGCCGGAGATCTCCACGGGCATCCAGGCGGTCAGACAGGGCGACGACAACCTGGCGGTCTCGGACATCTTCGGCGGGAACGCGTTCCTGCCCGTGCTCTTCCTGGTGGCCACCGTGCTCTCCGGCAAGGCGGTGCTGCCGCAGGCGAACGCGAGCGACGTGTACCTGACGGCGCTCGCGGCACTGCTGACGCTCGTCTACGCCGTCGGGCTCGTGTTCCGGCCGCAGCGTCGGGTCATCGGGATGGGCGTCGACTCGTTCCTCGTCGTCGTGCTCTACCTGCTCGGCATCGGCGGGCTCGTCGCGATCACGCTCGGGTGAGCGCCGCCCGGTCGCGGTCAGTGGTCGGCCGCGACCTCCTCGATCGTCAGCGCCGCCTGGATGAGCGCCAGGTGGGACAGTCCCTGCGGGATGTTGCCCATGAACGCCCCGTCCTCGCTGAGCATCTCGCTGAACAGTCCGACGTCGTTCGCCTGGTCGACCATCTCGTCCATCAGCGCCCGCGCGTCGTCGGTGCGGCCGACGCAGGCCATCGCGGCCGCGAGCCAGAACGAGCACGCGACGAAGGGTGACTCCTCGTCCTCGATCCCCGAGTAGCGGTAGACGAGCGGACCGCGCTGCAGCTGCTCCTCGATCGCCCGGATCGTCGACTCCATGCGAGGCCCCCGGTCGAACCCGCTCATGGCGTGCAGGAGGATCGAGGTGTCGAGGGCGTCGCTGCCCGGGTACATCACGTAGTGACCGCGCTCCTCGTCCCACCCCTTCTCGGACACCCACTGCTCGATGAGCTCGCGGTTCTCGATCCACTTCCCACGCGGGCCGTCGATCATCCCGGCGTCGTGCAGCTCGACGGCCGCGTCGAGGGCCTGCCAGCAGCCGATCTTGCTCGTCACGTAGTGCTGCGCGTCCTCGAGCTCCCACATGCCCGAGTCCGGTTCGACCCAGCGATGACACGCGTCGTCGGCCAGGTCCTGCAGCACCGATGCGGTCTTCCGGTCGAGGACGTTGCCGGCGCGCACGTACTGCTGCATGATCGCGAAGACGTCGCCCCACACGCCGAGCTGCAGCTGGTCGCCCGCGCGGTTGCCCACCGTGACCGGCCCGATGCCGTTCCACCCCGGGACGGTGCGCTCCTCGACCTCGTCGGTCTTCGAGCCGTCCAGGCCGTAGAAGATCGGCATGGTCTCGTCGTGCTCGGCGATGGTGCGCATCACCCACGACACGGCGGCGTGTGTCTCCTCGCGCAGCCCGAACCGGGTGAGCGCGTGCACCGTGTACGCCAGGTCGCGGACCCAGGCGAAGCGGTAGTCCCAGTTCTTCCCGCCGGTGCGGTCCTCGGGGAGGCTCGTGGTCGGTGCGGCCGCGATCGCGCCCGTCGGCGCGAAGATGAGCAGCTTCAGCGTGAGAGCGCTCCGCTGGACCGCTTCAGCCCACGGGCCGTCGTAGTCGAACTCCTCCGACCACGCCGACCAGTTCGCGATCGTGCGGTCCACGCCCTCGAGGCTGCGCTCCGGGTCCGGCAGGAAGATCGGTTCGTCGTGCGTGCCGACGACCGTCAGGATCGACTTCGATCCCTCGCTCGTGTGGAAGCGACCGGAGAAGCGCGGCCCGTCGTCGTGCACCGGTTCGAAGCCCTGCTCGACGATCGCGATCGTGACGCCGTCGATGCCGATCACGGTTCCGTTGCCGGTGTCCAGACGCTCCGGCTCGGCCGTGTCGAGCAGTGTCCCGGGTACGACCGCCCACTCCATCTCGACCGACCCCTCGACGCCCTCCACGCACCGGCCGATCTCGGCCCAGGGCAGACGACCGGCGACACCGGTCACCATCGCGTCGGTCACGGTCGCCTTCCCCTCGGAGGTCGTCCAGGTCGTGACGAGGACGTTCGTCCCGGGCAGGTACTGACGGGAGGCTTCGGCGTCGTCGTCCACCGGACGGAGGGCGATGTGCCCGCCGTGTTCGGCGTCGACGATGCTCGCGAACACCGGCGGCGAGTCCATCGACGGGATCGGGAGCCAGTCGATCCGGCCGTCGCGGGCGATGAGGGCCACGGTCCGGCCGTCACCGATGGCGCCGTAGGACCGCAGCGGCACGTAGCCGTCCGTGCGCTCCTCGTTGTCGCTGGCATCGGGTGTGTCTCGTGTCCGTTCCGGCATGGTCCCATCGTGCCCGCCGCGGCTCAGCGTGCCCCGCGCACCCCACGTACCCCGGGCGGCCGGTGGTGGGGGCTCCAGGTGATGGCGGACGCCGCCGACCTCGTCACGGTCCGGCACACGCGGCGGCAGATCGTCGACGTCGAGGGGGACTGACCGGGCGGCGACGGAGGGGAGGCCCGTGGCGGGCCCGCCACGGGCCTCCCGTCCGGATCGGCGCGACGCCCGTCGGTCCGGACAGCCCCCGTCCGGGCGGGCAGACTCGTGGGGTGACCGACGCAGCCCAGGACGCCGCCCGTGAGACCGGACGACAGGCGCGCCGCGCCGCCGACAGCAGGTGGTTCGAGACGACGGCCCGTGCCGGGTTCGTCGGCAGCGGTGTCGTGCACCTGCTCATCGGGTACCTCGCGGTGCTGCTCGGTGTCGGGAACGCCTCGGCCGGCAGCGGTGCGCAGGGATCGGAGTCCGGCGACACCGACCAGTCCGGTGCCCTGGCGCAGCTGGCCTCGGTCCCGGGTGGTGTCGTGCTCCTCTGGCTCGTCGCCGTCGGCACCGCGGCGCTGACCATCCGACTCCTGGTCGAGGCCGTGGTCGGCGGTCGCACGGACGACGCGCGGGCCTGGGTGAACCGGGGGAAGAACGTCGGCAAGGCCGTGGTCTACGGCGTCATCACCTACTCGTCCGCCAGCTACGCGGTCGGCGCCGGGAAGAGCTCCTCCGGGTCGACGACGAGCGCCGCCGCGACCGCGCTCGCGACGCCGGGCGGTGTCGTGCTCCTGCTCGTCGTCGCCGCGGTCGCGATCGCCATCGGGGTGGGACTCGTCGTGATCGGGGTGCGGGGGTCCTGGAAGAAGCACCTCCGGCCCCAGCCGCAATCCGTCCGTCGACCGGTGGCCGTGCTCGCGACCCTCGGGTACGTCGCCAAGGGGGTCGCGGTCGTCATCGTCGGCGTGCTCGTCGCGGTGGCCGCGTTCCGCAGCGACCCGGAGCAGGCGAGCGGGCTCGACGGGGCGTTCGACGCGCTGCGGTCGATGCCGGGCGGGTCCGTCGTCCTCGTCGTGGTCGGGCTCGGGTTCGCCGCGTTCGGCGTCTACAGCTTCTTCCGTGCCCGCTACGCGCGGATCTGACCGCGCGCACGGGATGGTCGCGGACACCGCGGCCCCGGCGATGCGATGATGCATCGCGGTGGCACGTCGCGCGTCGCCTGTGCCCGTGACCACCGGTCGCGGCTCGCCCACATCGAAGACGAGGAAGCATGGTTCCGACGGAGGGACACCAGGAGGCCGCCCCGCTCCTGGCAGGCCGGTACCGCCTGGAGCAGGTGATCGGTCGGGGTGGCATGTCGGTCGTGCACCGCGCGTGGGACGAGAGCCTGGACCGACCGGTCGCCGTGAAGCTCTTCCACCCGGGCATCGTCGACATCGCGCGGCAGGAGGCCGAGCAGGGCGTCCTGGCGTCTCTCGACCACCACAACCTCGTCAGCCTCCTCGACGCAGGCGTCGTGGAGGACCAGAACGGGTCGCTGCAGCGGTTCATCGTGATGGCGCTCGTGCACGGCCAGGACCTCGAGGAGCGGCTGTCCCTCGGGCCGCTCGCCTCGCGGCACATCGCCGAGATCGGCTACGACATGGCCGAGGCGCTCGACTACATCCACGCGCAGGGCGTCGTGCACCGTGACATCAAGCCGTCGAACATCCTGCTCGTCGACTACGGCAACGGGTCCGACCGGGCACGGGCACGGCTCACCGACTTCGGGATCGCGCTCGCGGCCGGCGTCGAGCGGCTCACCGCGGACGGCGTCACGACGGGCACGGCGGCCTACCTGAGTCCGGAGCAGGCCCGGGGCGCGGACGTCGGTCCGGCCAGCGACGTCTACTCGCTCGGACTGGTGCTGCTGCAGTGCTTCACCCGACGGCGGGAGTTCCCCGGCTCGCTCGTCGAGTCCGCGCTCGCACGGCTCTCGCGTGACCCGATCGTGCCGGAGCCGCTGCCCGAGCACTGGAAGCAGGCGCTCGCTGCGATGACGGCGCAGGACCCGGCGGCCCGACCGGTCGGTGGCGAGCTCGTCGCGTTGCTCCGCCACGTCGTGCTCACCGACACCGCGAGCGACGAACCGGCGGACGTGGCCGCGGCGGACTCCGCTCCCGGTCGTCCCGAGGCGGGTGCGGCACCCGCGTCCGGCTCGGTGTCCGCGTCCGGCTCGGTCTCCGGCGAGGGCGACGGGCGTCCGACGACGCTCGACGTCCTGCCCGAGGAGGCCCTGCAGCGCACGACCGCGATGGCGGCGCGGCTCTTCGACGCGCCCATCGCACTCATCGAGGTGCTCGACGAGGACCGGGAGTGGTCGCAGTCGTACGTGGCCGACGGCGTCGACAAGTCCGCGCGGAGCATCACGTTCCGCAACGGGTTCGCCCCGGTGCCGGTGCCCGTGGTGATCCCCGACGGGTCGACCCACCCGGAGATGCGGAACAGCCCGCTCGTCACCGGCCCGCTCGGCATCCGGTTCTACGTCAGCGTGCCGCTCGTCCGACACGACGGCGCGACGGTCGGCACGCTCGCGGTGCTCGACTCGCGTCCCCGCACCGCCGACGAGGCCGACATGGCGAACCTGCGGGACCTCGCTGCGCTCGCGGTGACGCAACTGGAGCTCCGGCAGGAGTCCCTGCGGACCGGCACCAGCGACGCCGTCCCGATCGTGCGCACCGGCGGGACGCACACCGGCGGACCGCACACGGGCGGTGCCCTCACGGGTGGCGGGCACACCGCGGGCCGACACAGCGGGGACGTCCGTGCGGCCCCGGAGCCGGGCCGCGCCGGCTGACCCGCCGAACCGGCGACCGTCGTCGGGTAGGCATGACTAGCGTGGGAGACGTGGACATGGACGACGAGGCACCCCGGATCGACGAGCAGGTCGCCGACGAGCACATCACCGGTACGCGGTTCCCGGTCGACCGGACTCCGGACGACCAGGGCACGGCAGCCGAGGGCACGACCGACGAGGACGTGACCGACGAGGATGTGACCGACGAGGACACGACCCCGGCGGCCCCCGAGATCACCTACGACGAGCAGCTGTACCCGGCCCGACCCCGCCGACTGCGGCCGCGCGCGAACCTGCGCGGCGGCAGCCTGCAGCGCCGGTTCTCGGACCCGCGTGCGGCCAACGGCGAGAACCCGGCCTACATCGAGTGGCTGGTGCGCCAGTCGATGCTCAAGGACGCGGACGTCCTGAGCCGCCAGCTGTCGGGGTCGCCGAGCATGTGGCGCAACCCGTACGCCCGGCCGGACGCCCGGCGCGCCGTGTCGACGTCGGACGTCTGGTTCACCGCGTACCCGATCTCGCTCATCACGCGTCCGGGGGAGTCGTTCCTGACGGCGCTCGCCGACCCCGAGCTCTGGACCGCGTTCGAGCGCATCGGCATCAACGGCGTGCACACCGGACCGGTGAAGCGCGCCGGTGGCATCCGCGGGTGGCAGGAGACCCCGAGCGTCGACGGCCACTTCGACCGGATCGGGACGCAGATCGACCCCACCTTCGGGGACGAGGAGACGTTCCAGCGGATGACCGACGTCGCCGAGGAGCACGGCGGCAGCATCATCGACGACATCGTCCCGGGACACACCGGCAAGGGCGCGGACTTCCGTCTGGCCGAGATGGCGTTCAAGGACTACCCGGGGATCTACCACATGGTCGAGATCCCGCCGGAGGAGTGGCACCTGCTCCCGACCGTGCCGGAGCACCGCGACTCGGTGAACCTCGACTCCGCCACCGAGTCCGCCCTCGCCGAGCGCGGCTACATCATCGGCGAGCTGCAGCGCGTGATCTTCCACCAGCCCGGCGTCAAGGAGACGAACTGGAGCGTCACCGCGCCGGTCGTCGGCGTCGACGGCGTCACCCGCCGCTGGGTGTACCTGCACTACTTCAAGGAGGGGCAGCCGTCGGTCAACTGGCTCGACCCCACCTTCGCGGGCATGCGTCTGGTCATCGGCGACGCCCTGCACTCCCTGGGCGACCTGGGCACGAGCGCGCTCCGTCTCGACGCGAACGGGTTCCTCGGCGTCGAGAAGAGCGCGGAGGGTGCCCCCGGCTGGTCGGAGGGCCACCCGCTGTCGCACGCGGCGAACCACGTCATCGCGGGCATGGTGCGCAAGGTCGGTGGCTTCACGTTCCAGGAGCTCAACCTGACGGTCGAGGACATCCGCGACACCGGGGCCGTCGGCGCCGACCTGTCGTACGACTTCATCAACCGTCCGGCGTACCACCACGCCCTCGCGACCGGGGACACCGAGTTCCTCCGCCTGACGCTCCGCACCTCGCTCGAACTCGGCGTGGAACCGGTCAGTCTGGTGCACGGCATGCAGAACCACGACGAGCTCACGTACGAGCTCGTGCACTGGGCGACGCTGCACAAGGACGACGTGTACACGTTCCACGGCGAGGACACGACCGGCGGCGCGCTCGCCGAGCGGATCCGGGCCGACCTGACGGACGCGCTCACGGGCGACGCCGCCGACTACAACCTCGTGTTCACCACGAACGGCATCGCCTGCACCACGGCGTCGCTCATCGCGGCGACCCAGGGGCACACGACGCTCGGCGCGATCGCCGACGAGCACGTCCCGCAGATCCGCGACGCCCACCTGCTGCTGGCGGCGTTCAACGCCTGGCAGCCGGGCGTCTTCGCGATGTCCGGGTGGGACCTGCTCGGGTCGCTGACCCTCCCGAAGGAACTCGTCACCGACCTGATCGCCGAGGGGGACACGCGGTGGATCGAGCGCGGCGCGCACGACCTGCTCGGCGTCGCCCCGGACACCGAGCGGTCCGCGTCCGGCATGCCGCTGGCCCGGTCCCTGTACGGTCCGCTTCCGGAGCAGCTCGAGCGGCCGGACTCGTTCGCGTCCCGGCTCGGGGAACTCCTGCGGGTCCGGACCGAGTACGGCATCGCCTCGGCCCGCCAGGTGGACGTGCCCGAGGTGGCGCACCGCGGGATGCTCGTCATGGTCCACGAACTCGAGTCGACGGACGAGCAGGGCGAGCCGATCGTGCAGATCACCGTGCTCAACATGACCGACACGGCGCTCGACGGCACCATCCGGTCGGAGTCGCTCCCGCACGGCGCGACGGTCGTCGACGCGACGGACCACAGCGAGCTCGGCACCGTCGACGACCTGTGCAGCTTCCCGCTGCGCATCGACGCCTACGGGTCGCGCTTCCTCGTCCTGCGCCGGACCGCGCCCGAGCAGTGACCTGCACCGATCCGCACCGAGCAGTGACCCACACCGAGCAGTGACCCACACCGAGCAGTGACCCACACCGAGCAGTGACCTGCACCGAGCGGTGACCGCACCGCCGTCCGTCCCGGTCCCGCGCGATCGGGACGGACGCACTGCGGTCTGAGCGGCCGGGCACCGCGCGACCGGTAGACCGGACGGCATGACGACGAGCGCCACCACCGGCCCGGCCCGCGTGTTCTCCGACGTGCAGGCGACCCTCGCCGAGAGCATCGTGTGGGACCCCGGGCAGCAGGTGGCCCGCTGGGTGGACATCCCGCAGGGCACGCTGACGACCGCGGACGCCGAGGGCCGCGTGCTGCACACGGTGACGCTCGACCCGCCGCTGCCGTCGTTCCAGCCCCGCGCCGCAGGTGGGTTCGTCGCCGCGAAGGACGACACCGTGGTGCTGACGGACCAGGACGGTCACGTCGAGCGCGAACTCGCCGGCGTGCAGCACGCGAACGACGAGATGCGCTTCAACGAGGGCAAGTGCGACCCGTTCGGACGCTTCCTGGTCGGGAGCATGGACCCGACGGACGGGCCGCCGGCAGGGGTGCTGTACGCGTTCTCGCCGGACGGCACGGTCCGGGTCCTCCGCGACGGCTTCGGCACCACGAACGGCATGGAGTGGAACGACGACGGCTCCGAGATGTACGTCACCGACACCGACACCGACACGGTCTACCGCGGTGCGTACGGCCCGGACGGAGAGCTCGGCGACCTCGAGCCGTTCATCGCCGGCGCGGCGCACGACGGTCTGGTCCGTGACGACGAGGGCTGCTTCTGGGGCGCGATCTACGGCGAGTCCCGCGTGGAGCGGTACGGCCCCGACGGCACGCACCTGGAGACGGTCGAGATCCCGGCACCGAACGTGACCTCGGTCGCCTTCGGCGGGACGGACATGTCCCTGCTGCTGGTGGGCACGGCACGCGAGAACCTGACCGACGAGCAGCTCGCAGAGGCGCCGCACTCCGGGTCCGTCTTCGCGGTGCCGACACGGGTGCACGGCCGCCCGGCGTTCCCCTTCGCTGGCTGAGCGGCCGGTCGCCGGGCACCGCCCGGCGACCGGTGCGCGCCAGCGCGTCGGGCCGCCCGGCGGGGTGCTCGCGGTAGCCTGGGCGACCGCCAGCGACCGCCAGCGACCGCGAGGAGCGTCAGTGAACGACGAGCAGCACCAGGGGACCCCCGTGCCACCGGGGGCACCGGACCCGGCCGGGGAGCTCGCCCACGCCGAGGACGCCGACGTCGAGGTGCGCGTCGACCGCATCGCCGTCGACGGCACGTACGTCCGCGTCAGCTCGATCGGCGAACCCGGGGAACGTGCCTTCGTCCTGGTGGCCGGCCTCGGCATCGCGTCGACGTACTACGAACGGCTCGCGCCGCACCTCAACGAGTACGGCCCGGTGCACGCGCTGGACCTGCCCGGGTTCGCCGGGGTCCCGCGCTTCCGCGGTGCCGTGTCGATCGAGCGCTACGCCGACGCGGTCGAGGCGGTCATCGACGAGCTCCGCCTGCACGACCCGGTGCTGGTCGGGCACTCGATGGGCACGCAGGTCGTCACCGAGGTCGCCGCCCGGCGCCCGGACGTCTCCGACGTGGTGCTCATCAGCCCGGTCCTCGACCCGGCGTCGCGGTCGGTGCGGCGAGCCGCGCTGCGGTTCCTCCGGTCCTCCGTGCACGAACCGTCCGCCGTGCGGTGGCACGCGGTCACCGCGTACGCGCTCTGCGGGTGGCACTGGTTCCGCAAGGTCCTGCCCGAGATGATCGCCTACCCGATCGAGGAGCGTGCCGCCGACGTCGGGGCGCGGACCCTGGTCGTCCGCGGCGAACACGACGCACTCGTGCCGCGCTCCTGGGTGCGGCGGCTCGCGCGTGCCCTGCCGTACGCGGTCCTCCGCGAGGTGGTCGGGGGCGCGCACTCGGTGATGCACGCCCAGGCGGACGCCGTTGCACGCCTCGCCGTCGCGCACGTCGACGGTCGGCTCCCGGACCGCGGGGTCTCCTCGCTGCAGCGCGTCCGCGACGACTCCACCGCGTCGGACCTCGACCGCCTCGGCCTGACCGACCGCTGGCTCGTCCTGAAGTCGCGCTTCATGGAACTCGTCGGGATGGCGAAGGGCGACGACGAGCGGCTGGAGGCAGCCAAGTCCGCGCACGCGGTCGCGATGGCCGACCGCGACGGCGTCCCGGTCGACCCGGAGGAACGGGCGACGGTCGTCGAGACGGTCGCCCCGGAGCGCGGCGGCGACCGCCGCCCGTTCTGACCCCGTCCGCCCAGGAGGCCCGGAACCCGTCCCGCAGGACCGGCTCCGGGCCTCCCGGCCGGCCGTGGCGCCGCGCGGGTCAGTCGGCGGTGATGGTGCCGGGCAGCATGTCCGGTGTCAGCGCATGCGCCTCGGCCAGCACCTTGCGGGCGTCGTCGGTCTTGCCGGGCACGTTCCAGAGCAGCACACCGGCGACCAGGTCGTCGGCGTCCAGGTGGTAGACGACGCCCCGCTCGTGTGGTTCGGCCCAGTCCTCGACGGTGCGGAGCGAGGAGGACACGACGCCGACGGCCTCGTACCGGACGTCGAAGACGCTGGAGTAGAACATCGGGGTGTGCTCGTACGGCTCGTCCGCTCCGGCCAGGTTGCGACCGGCCTGCCGACCCTGCTGCTGCGCGTTGTCGACGTGTTCGACGCGGCGGGTGCCGAGCAGCCGGTCCGGGTAGGACGCGACGTCGCCGGCGGCGTACACCGCGGGGTCGTCCGTGCTGAGCGTCGCGGACACGCGCACGCCGTCCTCGACGGCGAGGCCGGCGTCCTCGGCGAGCTGCGTGGCAGGATCGATGCCCAAGCCGGCGACGGCGACGTCGGCGGTCACCGTCGAGCCGTCGTCGAGGGTCAGGACGACGCCGTCGGCCGTCTCCTCGCCCGACGCGACCCGACTGCCCG
Source organism: Curtobacterium sp. MCBD17_023 (assembly GCF_003224415.1). Classification (NCBI taxonomy): domain Bacteria; kingdom Bacillati; phylum Actinomycetota; class Actinomycetes; order Micrococcales; family Microbacteriaceae; genus Curtobacterium; species Curtobacterium sp. MCBD17_023. The sequence goes on along the minus strand of NZ_QKLJ01000021.1, from coordinate 24,003 downwards.
TGCGGACCTCCACCCCGGCATCGACGAAGCGCTGCTGGAAGACGGCCGCCAGAGCCGCCGGGAACATGTGGCCGCCGAGCACGTCGTCGGGGGTGACGAGCGTGACACGGGCACCGTTCTGCACCAGGCCCGCGGCGATCTCGGTCCCGATGTAGCTGCCGCCGACGACCACCACGGAGGCACCCGCGTCGGCGTGCCGTCGGAGTGTCCGGTAGTCGGCGGCGCTGCGGTAGCTGAGCACCCGGTCGGACGGCCGGAGACCGGGCAGGTCCCGCGGACCACCGCCGGTGGCCAGGAGCAGCCGGTCGTAGCCGATCGTCTGCCCGTCGGCGGTCGTCACGGTCTTCGCCGCGCGGTCGATCGACTCGACCCTGGTGCCGAGCACGAACTCGGCGCCGGTCTCCTCGGTGTGCAGGTCGACCCCGTCGTCCCAGCTGAAGTCCGGATCCGTCCAGAGCTTCTTGGACAGGGCCGGACGGGCGTACGGGCGGTCGACGTCCTCGCTGATGATGCCGATCGTGCCGTCGGGGTCGAGCTCGCGGACGCCGCGGGCAGCGGAGTCGGCGACCATCCCGCCGCCGATGATGAGATGCCGGTGGTGCGTCACGGGTCCTCCGTCAGATGGTCGCGACCGAGCCGGAGTCGACGCGGTAGTCCGCCCCGTTGACGAAGCTGGCGAGCTCCGAGCACAGGAACGCCACGACGTTGGCGACCTCCTCCGGCTCACCTCGGCGCTTCAGTTCCATGTACGGACGCTCTTCGTCGAGGAAGCTCGAGATCGCCTCGTCGAACGAGGTGCCGAGCTGCTTCGACCGCTTGTCCATCATGGCGTCGGTCATCGGGGTGTGGATGAACGCGGGGGAGACCGTGTTCACGAGCAGCCCCTCCTGCGCGTAGGAGCGCGAGAGGCCCTTCGCGAACGAGAGCACCCCGGCCTTGGCGGCACAGTAGGGCAGTTCGTCGTCGTACGGCTGCCTGGCGTCCTCGGACACCAGGTAGACGATCCGGCCCCAGCCGCCGTTCCGCAGGTCGCTGATGAACTCGCGGGTGATGCGGATCGGCCCCATCAGGTCGATGTCCAGCGTCTCCTGCCAGCCGGCCTCGTCGATCTCGTGGAACATGCCCTGTGCTCCCGTGACGCCCGAGGACTGCACGAGGATGTCGATCTCGCCGACGGCGTCCCGCACCTCCGCATGCAGCGCGGCCAGGCTGTCGGCGCTACGGACGTCCGCCGCGAACGCGTGCAGCTTGCCGTGCGGCGCCTCGAGCTGGTCCGCGCTCGTGTCGAGGCGGCTCTGGTCGATGTCGGTCACGACGACGGTCGCACCCTCCGCCAGGAGGATGCGCGCCGTGTTCCAGCCGATGCCGGAGTCACCACCGAAGACGAGTGCGGTCTTGCCCTGGATCCCGAGGTCCACGTCCGGCCCGGGCTTACTCGTGCTCGGAGGCTTCGGCCACCGCGGGGGTCGTGGCACTCGCCAGCGGCGTCCGGGGGGCGCGGTTCTCGGCGCTGACCATCCACGCGAGCTGCTCGAGGCGCTCGATGAAGCCGTGCAGCAGGTCGGCGGTCGTCGGGTCCTCCTCGTCGACCTCGTCGTGCACGTCACGCATCGTGGCGGTGGTCTGGTAGAGGCGCAGCGTGATCAGGTCGATCGCGTCGTGCGTGAGGACCTCGCCGTCCGGGAACGGGTCGAGGTGGGTACCGGCCGCGACGGTCGCGGAACGGCCGTCCGGCACGGCGTAGAGCGCACGCATGCGCTCCGCCATGTCGTCGGCGAACTCACGGGCGGCCTCGACGATCTCGTCGAGCTGCAGGTGGAGGTCGCGGAAGTTGGTGCCGAGGATGTTCCAGTGGGCCTGCTTGCCCTGCAGGTGCAGGTCGATCAGGTCGACGAGGACCTTCTGGAGGTTGGCGGCGAGCGTGTCCGACGCGTGCATGTGACGACTCCTTCTTCGCGGTGTTGACCATCCCGGTCTACCCGCTCGCTCCCCCCGTGTTCCCAGTGGGTGTCGAGGTGGCGTCCCCCGCGGCGCGGCGGGGCGCGTCACGGCGCGGTCGAGGCGCCAGTGGACGTCAGTGCGCGACGACGGGCGGGTCGACCTGGTCGACCGCGGTGCGCATCTGCTCGAGGAACACCGCGACGACGCGGGCGTCCTGCGCGCTGAGTCCCTCGGCGATGCCCATCATGCGCCGGTGCATGATGCCGAGCGTGGCGCGCACCTCGGCGTCGGTCTCCACCGTCGGCACGATGATGAGGCCGCGGCGGTCGGTCGGGTGCGGCTCGCGCCGGACGTGCCCGCTCTTGACGAGTCGGTCGACCAGGATCGTCGTCGACGCCGACGAGATCTTCAGGTACGCGGAGAGGTCCTTCGGGCTGACGGCGTGCCCGGAGCGCTGCGCCTGCAGCAGGTGACGGATGGCCAGCAGGTCGGTCTCGCCCATACCCATCGAGTCACGCGTGCGGCGACGCATGGCGGTCTCGGCGGCGCGGTAGCGACGGAGGGCGTTCAACACGGCGACACCGCGCTGGGTCGCGTCGTCGTCCGGGAACCAGTAGCCGGACGCCTCCGTGATCTCCTGCGTGGTCATCCCGAAAGGATAATCCGTTTGGTAGCGAGGCTGTCTAGCGATGCGGCGGACGCCCAGCAGACGGACGGGAGGCCCGGTGCTCGCTCGCACCGCGCCTCCCGTCCGTCCCCGGTCGCGTTCCGACCGGACGGGCTACGCCGCGACCGGCTCGCCGGCCGCGTCGGCGAGCGCGGTCAGGGCGCCGCGGACGAGACCGACGACCTCCTCGTCCTCACGGGGGTGGGTCTCGGCGAAGCGGACGACCGACTGCGGGATCGCGACCTTGACGTCCTCCAGGACCTTCGCGCCGGCGATGCCCGCGGCCTTGCGGGCCTCGTCGTGGGCCCAGACCCCGCCGTACTGGCCGAACGCGGAACCGATGACGGCCACCGGCTTGCCGGAGATGGGCGAGGAGCCGAACGGACGCGACGCCCAGTCGAGGGCGTTCTTCAGGACCGCCGGCATCGTGCCGTTGTACTCCGGGGTCACGAGGAGCAGGCCGTCGGCGTCGGCGACCGCCTGGCGGAAGGCGACGGCCGCGGCGGGCGGGGTGTCGCCGTCGAGGTCCTCGTTGTAGAAGGGCAGGTCGACGATGCCGTCGAAGACCGTGAGCTCGATGCCCTCCGGTGCGTGCTGGACGGCGGCCTCGGTGAGCTGGCGGTTGGTGGAGCCGGCGCGGAGGCTGCCGACGAGGGCGACGATCTGGGTCATGGCGTTCCTTCTGGTCGTGGTGGTTGCAGCGACAACCGATCCGTCCAGCGCGGGATTCCCCGCAGTGACCTCCGGCGTGTCCGCCCGCCCGAGCCGTGCGGAGGGGCCGTCGGTACTGTCGGCGTCGTGAAGAAGACGCCGAGTGACACGCCCCGCACCACCGATCCGGACTGGTGGCGGCAGGCCGTCGTCTACCAGGTGTACCCGCGGAGCTTCGCCGACTCGGACGCGGACGGCATCGGCGACATCGCGGGTGTGACGAGCCGGGTGCCGTACCTCGCCGAGCTCGGTGTCGATGCCGTCTGGCTGTCGCCCTTCTACCCGTCACCGCTCGCCGACGGCGGTTACGACGTCGCCGACTACCGGGACGTCGACCCGAAGCTCGGGACGCTCGACGGGATCGACGAGCTGATCTCCACCGCGCACGAGCACGACCTGCGCGTCATCGTCGACCTCGTGCCGAACCACACCTCGGACCAGCACGCGTGGTTCCGGGCGGCGCTCGCGGCCGACCCCGGGTCCGCCGAACGGGCCCGGTACGTGTTCCGGGACGGCTCCGGCCCTGACGGCGACCAGCCGCCGAGCGACTGGGTGTCGAACTTCGGCGGCAGCGCGTGGACGCGGGTGCCGGACGGCCAGTGGTACCTGCACCTCTTCGCTCCCGAGCAGCCTGACCTGGACTGGACGAACCCCGAGGTGCGGCAGGACTTCGAGGACACCCTCCGGTTCTGGTCCGACCGCGGGGTCGACGGGTTCCGCGTGGACGTCGCGCACGGGCTCGCGAAGGACCTGTCGGAGCCGTACCGGCCGTCGAACGGTGAAGCCCTGCCCCTCGACGGCTCCGACCCGCTGTACGACCGCGACGAGGTCCACGCGATCTTCACCGAGTGGCGGAAGGTGCTCGACGAGTACGCCCCGCCGCGCGCCGCGATCGCCGAGGCGTGGTCCCCGGCCCCCCGCCGTGTCCTCTACGCCCGACCGACCGAACTCGGTCAGGCCTTCAACTTCGACCTCCTCGAGGCACCGTTCGAGGCGGCCGTGTTCCGGTCGCTCATCGAGCAGAACCTCGACGCCGCGGAGACCTCCGGGGGCTCGAGCACGTGGGTGCTCTCGAACCACGACGTCGTGCGGCACGCCACGCGCTACGGGCTGCCCGACGACGCCGACACGGACGCCTGGCTCATGTCCGACGGCGAGACGCCGCCCCTCGACCGCGCCGCCGGCCTCCGTCGCGCCCGGGCGGCGACGCTCCTCGTGCTCGCGCTGCCCGGCTCGTCGTACGTCTACCAGGGCGAGGAGCTCGGGCTGCACGAGGCGCCCGCCATCCCGCACGATCAGCTGCAGGACCCGAAGTGGATCCGCACCGGGCACACCGTGAAGGGCCGTGACGGCTGCCGGGTGCCGATCCCGTGGACGAAGTCCGGGCCCTCGTTCGGCTTCGGCGACGCCGCTCCGCACCTGCCGCAGCCGACCGACTTCGGTGCGAGCAGCGTCGAGGCCGAGGACCGGGTGCCCGGGTCGACGCTGTCGTTCTACCGTGAGGCTCTGTCCGCCCGTCGCCGGCTGCAGCAGGGTGAGGCGCTCGAGTGGCTCGAGACCGACTCGCCGGAGGTCGTCGCCTTCGCCCGGCACGACGGCTGGCGGTCCTACACGAACTTCGGGACGGAGCCGGTCCCGATGCCCCAGGGCGCCGTCGTGGTCACCTCGGGCCCGCTGGGCGACGACGGACTACCCGGCGGCACGACGGTCTGGGTGGCGTAGCGGTCGGGCTCCCCTCCACACCTGTGAGGGGAGCGGCATCGATCCACAGGGCGGCGCCCCGACCGGAGGCGCGGGGAGCCGGCTCGCGAAGATCGTGACATGACACATGACACGACCTGCTCCGGCCCGCCTCCGACCCCCACCGCCGTCCGCAGCCGACCGCCCCGGCGGCGGCGCTCGCCCCGTCCGTCCCGCGCACGACGCGGACTCCGGCGGTGGCTCGCCGGGACCGCGGTCGCCGTCGCGGTCGGCAGCACGGTGCCGCTCGGCGTCGGCGGCGGTGCAGCGGCGGACGACCTGCCGTTCCCCTGGTCGACCGGCTTCAGCACGGCTGACGGGGGCACCCTGAGCGGCGACGCCCACATCGTCGACGGGCCTCTCCGCCTGACCGATGCCGACGTCGACGCTGCCGGCGCCTGGGCGATGGACGACTCCTTCCCGTCGAGCCTCGGGCTCGACATCGAGTTCGACTACGCCATGTACACCCCGTACGAGCAGGGGGCCGACGGTCTGCTGCTGTCCCTGTCGGACGGGGCGGTCGCACCCGGGGTCGGCGCGTACGGCGCGGCGCTCGGGTACTCGTGCCGGTCGGCGACGAACCAGGGAGCGCGCGAGTGCACCCTCCCCGGACTCCCCGGGGCGTTCGCGGGGGTCGCCCTCGACCAGTACGGCAACTTCTCGCTGCCCTTCAACGAGAGCGGACCCGGTCGGACGCCGGACACCGTGACCATCCGGGGGTCCGGGAACGGGACGACGGGGTACCGGTTCGTCCAGCACGCGCAGGTCCCGGGCGGCGTCGCGACCGGTACCGCCACACCACGGAAGGTCCGCGTGCTGCTGCTGCCCGAGGACGGCGGGCTGACCCTGACCGTCCGACTCGCCTCCGCGGACGGCGGGATGCGCACCGTCCTCGACCACGTCCAACTGCAGGGGCCGGGCCAGGCTCCGCTCCCACCGACCCTCCGGCTCGGGTTCACGGCGGCCACCGGGTCCTTCCGGAGCGTGCACGAGATCGATGCACTGCGGGTGACGCAGCCGGCCGACCTCCGGATCGAGCACGACATGCCGCCCGTCGTCGCCGGCGACCGGGTCGCCTACACGGTCACCGCCTCGAACGTCGGGGCGAACGACTCCGACCCGAGCGCGGTCGCCGTCGACGTACCGGACGAGCTCCACGACGTGACCTGGACGTGCAGCGTCCCCGCGCCCTCCAGCTGTGCCGACGCCTCGGGCACCGGCGACGTCGCGACGACCCTCGGTCTGCGGCGTGGAGCGGCCGCGACCTTCACGGTGTCCGGGCAACTCGACCCGGGCACGACCGGGCAGATCGACAGCGAGGCCACCGTGGCGATCGCCCCGGGGCTGTTCGACGCGCGACCCGCGGACAACGTCTCGCAGGCCTCGGCACCGGTGACGACGATCGCCCAGATGACGACGGACAAGAGCGTCGCGCCGGACCGTCCCGTCGAGCCCGGGGACGAGCTCGAGTACACGGTCACCGCACGGAACGGCGGCCCCTCCACCGCTCGGGACGTGGGCGCGGTCGACGACCTGCCGGAGCAGCTGGCGTTCGTCGGGTCGGACGACGCGTGCACGGCCGACGGCCAGCGTGTGACGTGCACCGGCGGCGGGGACGTCGCCCCCGGGCAGGAACACGCCTTCCGGTTCCGCGCCCGACTGGACGCCGGCTACACGGGTGACGGCTCCGACGTGGTGAACGTCGCGACGGCGACCTCGCCGACCGACCCCGACGGCGGCGAGGAGTCGCCCGAGGTGCCGATCGAGGTGATCGAGCCGGACGGCCCGGGTGGTCCCGACGGGCCGGACGGTCCCGACGGCCCGGGGGACCCCGACGGGCCGGGCGGCACGGGTGGACCGGGCGACGCCGGTCACCCGGACCCGACGCCGGGACCTGCCGGACGGCCGGACGGACCGGTCGACGAGCACGGGGCGGGCACCGGTGACGGGAGCGGTGCTCCCGGAGCGACGGCACCGCGGCAGCCGGGTGCCCTCGCCTACACGGGAACGCAGGGACTCGGCCTGGTGGGCCTGGCCGGGATCGTGCTGACCGGCACCGGTGCGACCGTGTGGCTCGTCCGTCGACGCCGTCCCGAGGACGCAGCGGAGGCACCGGAAGAGCGCTAGTGCCACGGACGGGGCGGATCGTGGTCCGCCCCGTCCGACCGCCGGGGTCGACGGTCGGGCAGGTGCCCACGGACGCGGCGGTAGGATCGACCGTACGAACCGACAGCCCGAGAGAGGTCCCGTGTCCCACTCCGTGGACGACGCCGCGCAGCGAGCACGGTACTGGCCGGTCCCGGTCCTCCGGGCAGTCCCGGCAGCCGTGATCGCGATGGTGATCACGTTCTCCCCGAACCACTCGGCCGGCTTCGGCCTCGTGCTGTTCGGCGTCTTCGCCCTCGTCGACGGGGCCGTCCTCGCCTGGGGGAGCACCTCGCGGCTGCCCGGGGACGACCGCTCGCGGCGATCCGGGACGGCGCAGGCCGCCCTGTCCATCGTCGCCGGCCTCGCGGCGATCGCGTGCAGCGGTCTCGGTCTCCCCGCGCTGATCACCGTCGTCGTGTGCTCCGCCGTGCTGACCGGCGCACTCGAGCTGTCGCAGGGGCTCCGCGCTCGCGGGCGGTCACCGTTCGCCCGGGACTGGACGACCGTCGGCGGTCTCACGCTGCTGCTCGCGGTCGCCTTCCTCGTGACCCCGCCCGACTACTCACAGCAGCTCGGTGGGGTCGAACGCGTCACCGGCACCCTCGACGCCTCGATCGTCCTCGTCGGCCTGCTCGGCGCCTACCTCGCCATCGCGGCGGTCTTCCACCTGATCGCCGGCCTCTCGCACAAGTGGGGGACGGCTGCTCCGGCGGCCACCCCGGACGGAGCACCACACGTATGACCACCCCCAGCCGTCGTGACCGCCTGCGCCCGGTCGAACTCCTCGGCATCTCCGCGGTCATCGCGGTGGTCGTCGGCCTCGTCGTGCTGATGTCGACACGGGAGCCCACGCTCGCGCTCGTCTTCTTCGGCGTCGGCTTCGTCGTCGTGGTCGTCGTGATGGCGATGCTCCAGCTGACGTCGACGTCCGACCAGGACGACAACGACATGCTCGGCGGACACAACACCCCCGGACGAGGAGACGACGACGGCTTCCACTGAAGCAGCGGCGGGACGCACGGCCCGCGGCCGGCGCCGCCCCGAGCAGGGTGACCCCGCACTGCCGAGCCGGTACCGGCACCGCACCCTCATCCTCGCGGTCTGCTGCATGAGCCTGTTCATCGTCTCGATGGACGCCACCGTGGTGAACGTCGCCCTCCCGTCGATCGGACGCGAACTCCACAGCCCCATCGCCGGCCTGCAGTGGACCATCGACGCCTACACGCTCGTCCTCGCGAGCCTGCTCCTGCTGTCGGGATCGACCGCCGACCGCATCGGCCGTCGGACGACGTTCCAGGTCGGTCTCGCGCTCTTCACCGTCGGGTCGTTGCTCTGCTCGCTCGCTCCGAGCGTCGAGTGGCTCGTCGTCTTCCGCATGGTGCAGGCCGTCGGCGGCTCGATGATGAACCCGGTCGCGATGAGCATCATCACGGCGACGTTCGACGACGCGAAGGAACGTGCCCGCGCGGTCGGCGTCTGGGGCGCGGTCGTCGGGGTGTCGATGGGGCTGGGCCCCCTGGTCGGCGGAGCGCTGACCGACACCGTCGGGTGGCGCGCGATCTTCTGGATCAACGTGCCGATCGGCATCGCCGCCATCGTCCTCACGTTCCTGTTCGTCCCGGAGTCGCGGTCGCCGAAGCCCCGGCGGTTCGACCCGCTCGGGCAGGGCATCGTGATCGTGCTGCTCGCGAGCCTGGTCGGCGGGCTGATCGAGGGCCCCCGCCTGGGCTGGGCGTCCGCGGGCACGCTGGGTCTGTTCGTCCTCGCCGCGGCCGCGTTGGTCGCCCTGGTGGTCGTCGAAGGTCGGACCGCCGAGCCGCTCATGGACCTCCGCTTCTTCCGGAGCGTCCCGTTCTCGTCCGCCGTGGGCACCGCGCTCGTGGCGTTCGGGGCGAACGGTGCGTTCCTGTTCCTCAGCGCTCTGTACCTGCAGGAGGTGCGCGGCCTGACCCCCTTCGAAGCGGGGCTGTGGACGCTGCCGTCGGCCCTCGCGACGATGGTCGTGTCGCCGGTCTCCGGGCGGCTCATCGGCACGGTCGGGACGCGGGTGCCGCTCGTCCTCGCGGGTCTGGGGATCGGTGCGGCCGGTGCGGTCCTGACCACCGTGCAGGTCTCGACGCCGATGTGGGTCCTCGTGGTCGCCTTCGTGCTGTTCGGCTTCGGGTTCGGCATGGTGAACGCGCCCATCACGAACACCGCGGTCTCCGGCATGCCCCGCGCGCAGTCCGGGTCGGCGGCGGCCGTCGCGTCGACCAGTCGGCAGACCGGGGTGTCCCTCGGCGTCGCGCTCGCCGGGACCGTCACGGGGGCGAGTGCGGTCGCGACGGTCGGCCCCGCGTTCGCGGTCGCGACCCATCCGATGTGGTGGATCGTCGTGGGCATCGGCGCCGTCATCGTCCTGGTCGGCGTGCTGTCGACCACGGCGGCGGCCCGGCGGTCGGTCGAGGCTGTCGCGCCCCTGCTCCGCGGCTGACCCGGCGGCGGTTCACCGCCGGGCTGACCCGACCGCGGCTGACGTGACGGGGCTGACCCCGGAGGCGGCTGACACAGCGGCTGACCCGGCGGCGGCTGACCCGACGGGGGCTGGGCCGACCATCCGCGGGGCTCCGGCTGCGCGCGCGGCTCAACGTCGGGCCGCCACGATCGCCCGCGCCAGTGCCTGTGTCGCCCGGTTCGGCTCCGGGTCCGCCCGCATGGCGAGCCCGATCCGCAGCGGCTCGACCACGTCCTCGAGGTCGAGCACCGCGCCGTCGAAGCGGACGCCGGAGTCCGGGACGACCCCGACACCGATCCCGGCCGAGGCGAACCGGACCACCGCGGGCATGTCGTTCATCTCGGCGACCACCCGACGTCGGATGCCGAGCCGCTCGAGCACCGCGTCCAGGATCATGCGGTTGCCGAACCCGTGCGCGGTGTCCACGAAGGTCTCGTCGGCCAGGTCGGCGAGGGACACCGAGCGCCGACCGGCCAGCGGGTGGTCGGCGGCGAGGAACACCCGGAAGGGCATCTCGCGGAGCGGCTCCACCACGACCCCGGACGGCGTGTTCGGCAGTCCCGTGTACGCGAGGTCGAGGCGCCCGGCCACGAGGTCCTGCACGAGCCCGGTCGTCCCGCTCGGCGAGGTCATCAGTTCGACGGCGACGAGCGGGTGCTGCCGCCGGAAGTCGCGCAGGACGCCGGTCAGGTCGACGACGTCCATGCTCGTGAAGATGCCGAGGCGCACCCGACCGCGCAGTTCCGCGTCCGACGCCGCGGCGAGGTCACGCATCCGGTCGAGCGACTCCAGCACGGCGCGGGCGTGGGGCAGGAGGTCCGCTCCGGTCGGGGTGAGGACGAGCCGCCGGCCGCCACGCTCGAACAGGCGGGTCCCGAGCGACCGTTCCAGGCTCGCGATCCCCGCGGACACCGTCGACTGCGCCGCCCACAGGCGCTCGGCGGCACGGGTGACACTGCCCTCGGCCGCGACCGTGACGAACTGTTCGAGCAGGCGGGTCTCCATCCGGACATCATCGACGAGATCGATGCCGGGCATCAAGGAGCTGCGTTTGACCCGATGGTCAACCGGCGGGACGATCGGGGCATGTCAACCGTCATCGAAACGCCGGCGACCGGCGCCCAGGCCACCGCTCCGGCTCCCCGTGGTCGCCGTGCGCACACCCGCCGTCGGCACGGCTTCGGCTTCTGGGCCGTCGCCTTCGCGTTCACCTCGGTGATGGCCTTCGCGACCGTCCCCGCGCCGCTCTACGTCATCTACCAGGCGCGCGACGGCTTCCCGACGTTCACGACGACCGTCGTCTTCGCCGCGTACGGTCTGGGCGTCGTCGGCTCCCTCTGGCTCGCCGGACACCTCAGCGACGTGCACGGGCGTCGTCCGCTCATCCTCGTGTCCGTGGCGCTGGAGCTCGTCGCCGCGGTGCTGTTCCTCCTCTGGAACGACGTCACCGGTCTGATCGTGGCGCGACTCGTCACCGGACTGGGTGTCGGCACGTTGACCGCGACGGCGACCGCACACCTCGGGGAGCTCAAGGTGCGGGCCACCGGCGACGAGTCCTCGGCGAAGGGCGCCAGCGTCGCCGCGGGCGTCGTCAACCTCGGCGGCCTGTCGCTGGGCGCCCTCGTCGGTGGTGCCCTCGCGGAGTTCGTCGGTCAGCCGCTCATGGTGCCCTACGTCGTGTTCGTCGTCGCCCTGGCGGTCGCGTTCGTCGTCGTGCTGGCCGTCCCGGAGACCGTCGACCGTCCGGCCGAGCCCGTGCCGTACCACCCGCAGCGCCTGCAGGCTCCGGAGGGCCAGAGCGCCGCGTTCTGGGCCGCCGGCACCGGGGCCTTCGCCGCCCTCGCGGTGCAGGGGCTGTTCACCTCCGTCGCGCCGACGTTCCTCGGGACGACGTTCCACGTCACCGACCGGTTGGCCGCCGGCGCCACGACCTTCGGGGTCTTCGCTGCGAGTGCCCTGTCGCAGATCGTGTTCGCCGCGCTCCCGCAGCGCAGGCAGATCCGCCTCGGTGTCGGCCTGCTCGTCGGCGGTCTCGCGGTCCTCGCGGTCTCGGCGGTGGTGCTGCAGGTCGCCGGGTTCATCGGTGGCGGGGTCGTCGCCGGTGCCGGTGTGGGTCTGCTGTTCCGCGCCTCGATCGGCAGCGCCGGAGCCCTCGTCGGCCCCGAGGAGCGCGGCGGCGTCCTCGCCGCGACGTTCCTCATCGCCTACGCCGGGCTCACGATCCCGGTCGTCGCGGTCGGCGCCGCACTGCTCGTCCTGCCCACCCTGCCGGTCCTCATCGGGTACGTGGTGCTCGTCTCCGTGCTCGCGATCGTCGCGGGCGGACGGCTGGCCGCGCGCGCCTGACCGCCGCGAGACGCCGCCCCCCGGTCCGGCGCCGCTCGCCACGTCGGCGTCGCCCGGGTCGGGCGGGGTCGCGCGGCGTCCCGACGACCGTGACGACCGTGACGACCGCGCCGCGATGCAGCAGCCCCGCCGGTCCGACCGGGAGGCCCGCACCCCTCCGGCATACTGGCCCGATGGCCCAGAAGCGCCCGCGTTCCACGCTGACCGGCATCGCCGCGGCGGTCGCCGCCGTCCTCGTGGTCGGCGGCTTCGCCCTGACGAACGCGCGGGAGGGTGACGACGCCGTCCTCTCCGCCGCTCCGTCGGCGACCGCGTCCACGACCGCCGACGAGCCGCAGTCGACGCAGGGCGGCGAGGGCGACGCGGGCGGCGTGGCGGTCATCGCCCGGACGGGACCCGACCTGCCGGGCGCCGCGGTGCTCGACCGCTGCGGCACCGACACCCGTGCAGAGGTCGCGTCGTACGACACCGCCGCCCTCGGCAGCGTCGTCCTGCAGTGCGGGAACGCTGCGCAGGGGTACGAACACATCCGGGTGCGGCACACCGCCGACTGGCAGGACGTCCTCCGCGGGCACACCGATGCGCGTGACTGGGACGACGCCATGCTCACCGCCGTGCGGACCACGGTGACGAACCCGCAGAAGGGCCTGCCGGTCGATGCCGGCGACGGCAAGGTCTGCTACGCCGCGCCCGTGCGGTTCGACGACGGCAGCGCGCCGAGCCCGGACGGCTTCGTCAAGGTGATCGTGTCCGCGACGACCGAGCGGGTCATCACGGCCTACCCGACGGACGAGTCCGACTGCTGACGCCCGGGGCACCAGGGGGAGGATCAGGCGTGCACCTCGTGCTCGTGCCGCTGGTGTGACGCCGGCTCGAGCTGGAAGGTCGAGTGCTCGACCGGCACGTCGAAGTGCTCCGCCACGCACTGCTGCAGTTCGTCGAGGATCGCGGGGGCGTGCGCCGTCGTGAAGCAGTGGTCGTCCACCACGACGTGTGCGGTGAGGTTCGGGACGCCGGTCGACACGAGCGTCGCGTGCAGGTCGTGCACGGCGATGACGTGGTCGAGCTCGAGGATGTGCCCGCGCACCGCGTCCAGGTCGAGTCCGCGCGGGGTGGCCTCGAGCAGGACGTCGGCGGTCTCGCGCAGGAGCTTCACGGCCCGGGGCAGGATGAGCGCTCCGATGAGCAGCGCCGCGACCGAGTCGGCTCGTTGCCAGCCGGTCAGGAACAGCACGACCGCGGCCAGGATCACGGCGACGGACCCGAGGGTGTCGTTCAGGACCTCGAGCCGTGCCGCCCGCGAGGTGAAGCCCTCGCCGGACGCCCGCACGAGCACCGCGAACGCGATGAGGTTGCCGACGAGTCCGACGACCCCGAAGACGAGCAGCGGCCCCGCCTCGATCTCCTCGGGCACGAACAACCGCTGCACGGCGGAGATCACCACGTAGACGCCGACCGCGAGCAGGACCGCGGCCTGCGCGGTCGCGCCGAGGACCTCCGCCCGCTGGTACCCCCACGTGCGCCGGGCCGTCGGGAGCCGGCGTGCCAGACGTGTGGCGACGAGGCCGATGCCCAGTCCGCCGGTGTCGACGACCATGTGCCCGGCGTCGACGAGCAGGGCGAGGGAGCCGGTGACGACCGCGCCGACGACCTCGGCGAGCAGGATCCCGGCGGAGATGCAGAACGCGATCAGCAGCGCACGCTCGGACGCGTGTCCGTGCGTGTGGCCGTGGTCGTGTCCCATGACCGCCATCGTAGGAGCCCCGTCCGACGGCGTGCCAGGATCGGGAGCGTGAGCGGATCGCCGTACGAGCTGAGCGCGTCGGCCGACGTCCTCGCGCGGCTCCATCCGCGTCTCCGCACGTACTTCGGCCGGATCCCGTCCGGGTACGTCGGGCGCGGGTCAGGCACGTTCAACGTCGTCGGCACGCCCCGCCGCTGGGTGTGGCCCGTGCTCGCCGTCTTCGCGCGGGACGCGGTGATGTTCCCGGTCTGGGAGCACGACGTGCCCTTCACCGTCGAGAACCGCCCGGTCCGCGTCGGCCGGGGCCCGGCGCCGGACGAGGAACCCGGCTCCGGCCGCCGCGACGCCCACCGGTCCGGCAGTTCCCGCGCCGATCGTGGTCGGGCCGACGGCCGGGAGGGGCGTCCCGCGGTGCGTGCGCACCGCACCTTCCACTTCGCCTCCGGAGACCGGACGATGGTCGACGCGATCACCGCCGAGCCGGAGGGGCTCGTCGACCACCTCGGCACCCGCGGTCGGGTGAGCGCGGTGCTCACGGTGGAAGTCCCGGCGACCGGACCCGACGCCGGGGCGCTCCGCCTGGTCTCCACGCGCGTGTCGGTGCGCGCGCTGGGACGCGCGTGGAGCCTCCCGGCCGTCGTCGCACCGCGGGTCGAGCTCACGGAACGATTCGATGACGAAGCCGACGTGCAGCGCGTGTCCCTGGTGCTCTCCGCACCGGTGCTCGGCACGCTGTACCGGTACGAGGGGGCGTTCCGGTACGCCGTCGTACCCGACGAGTGACCGGGATCAGGAGGACAGCATGAGCGGTCAGCAGCGACGCGTGGTGGTGGCGGGGGCGAGCGGGTTCGTCGGCCGGTACCTGCAGGAGGCGTTCCGCGACGAGGGCTACGAGGTCGTCACGGTCGGTCGCACCGGCGACGCCGTGTGGGGGAACACCCTGCGGATCCGCGAGCTCGTCGACGGCGCCGACCTCGTGGTGAACATGGCGGGCAAGAGCGTCGACTGCCGGTACGGGCGCCGCAACCGCGCGGAGATCCTGCGCTCCCGGGTCGACACCACGCTCGAACTGGCCGAGGCCATCCGGACCGCCGAGCACCCGCCGCCGCTGTGGGTGAACGCGTCCACCGCGACCATCTACCGGCACGCCGACGACCGAGCGCAGGACGAGGAGACCGGGGAGCTCGGCGAGGGCTTCTCCGTCGGTGTCGCCCGCGCGTGGGAGGACGCCCTGTTCCGCGTAGACCTGCCGAGCACCCGCCGCGTGGCGCTCCGGATGGCGATCGTGTTCGGCGACGGCAGCGCCCTCGTCCCCCTGCTCCGCCTCGCACAGGCCGGCCTGGGCGGACCCCAGTACGACGGACCGTGGTTCCCCACCAGGGCGCGCCTGGCCGCGGGGACGTACCACCACGACCGGCACACGCACGGTCGGCAGCGCTTCAGCTGGGTGCACATCGAGGACGTCCTCGGCGCGATCCGGTTCGTCCGCGACCACGAGGACCTCGACGGCCCGGTGAACGTGACGAGCCCGAACCCGTCCGACAACCGCACGGTGATGGCGACGATCCGGGACGCCGTGGGGCGCCGCTTCGGACTGCCGACGTGGCGGTGGATGCTGGAGCTCGGGGCGTTCGCGATCCGCACCGAGACCGAACTCGTGCTGAAGAGCCGGTGGGTGGTGCCGACCCGGCTCGTGCAGGCCGGCTACGAGTTCCGGTACCCGCACCTCCGCGGCGCGCTCGCCGGGATCATCACGGAGCGACGCCAGCACCGGGGCTGACTGGGGCGGCGGGCCCGGAGCCGGGCCCGGAGCCGGAGTCGGGCCGGGACGCCCCCGTCTGCGCAGGACGCCCGGACGCCCTCGGGACGCCGCCGGGCCCCGCGGCGTCCCGAGCACCCGGCGGCGTCCCGACGGCCAGGCCGGTCCGCGGCGGGCGCGAGGACCACAGCACCGCCGCGACCACGACCGCCCCGGCCACAGCCTCGACCACATCGGGCACCTCGCCGAAGGCCGCCCAGGATGCGAGCACCCCGACGACCGGCACGAGCATCGAGAACGGCGCGACCGTGCTCGACGGGTACTTCCCCATCAACCGCGACCAGATGCCGTAGCCCACCAGGCTCGCCGCGACGACGATGTACAGGACGCCGAGGTCGGCCGGCAGCGCCTCGAGCGTGAACGCGGTGCCCAGCGCCTGCCCGATCCGTCCCGGACCCTCGACCACGAACGACAGCACGGCCATCGGGATCGGCGGGACGACCGCCCACCAGAGCGTCAGGTGCAGCGGGTTCACCGGTCCCGTCCGGCGCGTCGCCACGTTGCCCGTCGCCCATCCGATCGCCCCCAGGAGCACGAGGACGACGGGGAGCAGCGCGGCCGTCTGCGCCCGGTGCACCGCGATGACGCCGAGCGCGGCGACGGCGATGCTCACACCGACGACCTGCCGGGTGGTCAGGCGTTCGCGGAGCAGGACCCCGGCGAGCACGACGGTGAAGGGCGCCGCGGCCTGGATGACGAGCGACGCCAGCCCCGAGGGCATCCCGGCCGACATGCCCAGGTAGAGGAACGCGAACTGCACGACGCCGAGCGTCGAGCCGACGAGGAGGATCCACCGGAACGGCACCTGCGGTCGCGGCACGAACAGCAGGGTCGGCACGGCGAGCAGTGTGAAGCGCACCGCGGCGAGCAGGAACGGCGGGAAGTGCTCGAGGGCGATCGCCGTCGCCGGGAAGTTCAGACCCCAGGCGACGGCGACGACGAGGGCGAGGATGCGATCGCGGAACAGCACCGGATGATCGTCCCGCACCTGAACCAGTAGCACCAGCGTACGTTCCGACAGGATCGCTGTAGGGTCCCTGCATGGTCGGGTTCGACATCGCCCTGTTGCCGGTCCTCCGCGAGCTCGCCGAACGCGGGAGCGTGACCGCGGTCGCCGCCGCCACGCACCGGACACCGAGTGCGGTGTCACAGCAGCTCCGGACGCTGCAGCGCCAGGCCGGGGTGCCGCTCGTGGAACGCGTCGGGCGTGGTGTGCGGCTCACCGAGCACGGTCGTGTCCTGGCCGGGATGGCCACCGGCGTCGCCACCGCCCTCGCCACCGTCGAGTCCGCCTGGGCCGAACACCTCGCCGGTGTGACCGGGACCGTCGACCTCGCGGTGTTCCCCTCGGCCGCGGAACTGCTGCTGCCCGGGCTCCTGACGCGGATGCGCGAGCACCCGGGCATCGCCCTCGAACTCTCCGACGTCGACGTCAGCGAGGGGGAGTTCGCCCCGCTCACCGCCGACCACGACGTCGTCATCGGTCACCGGCCCGACGGGGCGCGCCGTGCCGACCGTCCCGCGGTGGAGACCGTCGCGCTGCTCCGGGAACCGCTCGACGTCGCCCTGCCGCTCGACCACCCCCTCGCGGGCCGGGAACGCGTGGGGATCGAGGACGTCCTCGGCGAGACCTGGATCGGCGTCCCGGAGGACTACCCGATCGACCGCGTGCTCACCGCCATGGCCGCGGCCTCGGACGCACCGCCCTCGGTCGCGTTCCGCACGATCCACTTGCCGGTCATCGAGAACCTCGTCGCGGCCGGACACGGCGTCGCGCTCGTCCCGCGGTACACCTCACGGACGCGCGCACCCGGACGGTTCCACCTCGCCACACTCGCCGACGTGCGCGCCGGACGGCGGATCGAGGCGCTCGTGCGGCCGGACCGAGCGGTCCGACCGGCGGTGCGCGTCGTCCTGGAGGCCCTGGTCGCCGGAGCGACGGACGTCACCACCTGAGGTGGTGCGGACCGCGCGGTCGTGCTGTTGTGGCGGAGGAGACGTTCCCCGAGACCGGCGGCTGCGGCGATGCGGGAGCGGAGCACGGGGTCGGGGTCCATCCTGTCGAGCGAGCGGGCGCGTCAGCACTGCCCCGTGAAGGCGACGGGTCGGCACTGCCGTGCCGGGCCTCCCGTCCGACCGCGGAGACGACGACGGCGGCGGGACGCACCGGTGCGACCCGCCGCCGTCGCGACGCCGTGCGGCTCAGACGTCCAGGTGGTCGACCAGCTCGTCCGCCAGGCCCGTGTAGCCGGCCGGCGTCAGGTTCGTCAGCCGGGCCTTCGCGCCGTCGGAGATGTCCAGGCCGTGCACGAAGGCGACCAGGTCGTCGCGTCCGATCCGCTTGCCGCGCGTGAGCTCCTTGAGCATCGCGTACGGGTCCTCGATGTCGGACTGCCCGGCGGTGACCTCGGCGCGGATGACGGTCTGGATCGCCTCCGCGAGCACCTCCCAGTTGCCGTCGAGGTCCTCGGCCAGACGGGTCTCGTTGACCGCGATCTCGCCGAGCCCACGGCGCAGGTTGTCGAGCGCCAGGAGCGAGTGCCCGAACGCGACGCCGATGTTCCGCTGCGTGGTCGAGTCGGTCAGGTCACGCTGCAGGCGGCTCGTGACGAGGGTCTCGGACAGCGTCGAGAACAGCGCCGACGAGATCTCGAGGTTCGCCTCGGCGTTCTCGAACCGGATCGGGTTGATCTTGTGCGGCATCGTCGACGACCCCGTGGCGCCGGCCACCGGGATCTGCGTGAAGTACCCCATCGAGATGTAGGTCCACACGTCGGTTGCCAGGTTGTGCAGGATCCGGTTCGCGTGGCGGACCCGGTCGTACAGCTCGGCCTGCCAGTCGTGCGACTCGATCTGCGTGGTCAGCGGGTTCCACGTCAGGCCGAGGCCCTCGACGAACTCCCGGGACAGCGCGGGCCAGTCGGCCTCGGGGTCCGCGGCCAGGTGCGCGGAGAACGTGCCGGTCGCGCCGGAGAACTTGCCCAGGTACTCGCCCCGCTCGACCTGCGACAGGATCCGCTCGAGCCGGTAGACCACGACCGCGATCTCCTTGCCGAGGGTGGTCGGCGTCGCGGGCTGGCCGTGCGTGTGCGAGAGCATCGGGACGGCGCGGAGGCTCGTGGCCATCTCGCGCAGGCGCTCCACGACCGCACGGGCGGACGGCAGCCAGACGTGCTCGACGGCGTCGCGCACGGTGAGGGCGTACGACAGGTTGTTGACGTCCTCGCTCGTCGCTGCGAAGTGGGTGAGCTCGGCGACGGCGTCGAGGCCGAGGTCGCTGAGTCGACGGCGGACGAAGTACTCGACCGCCTTGACGTCGTGACGGGTCGTCGCCTCGATCTCGGCGAGCTCCGCGATCTGGGCCTGCCCGAAGTCGTCGACGATCGCGCGGAGGGCGGCCTTGTCGTCGACCGAGAGCGGCGAGGTGGTGAACATCGCGTGGTCGGTGAGGAACACGAGCCACTCGACCTCGACCCGGATCCGGGCACGGTTGAGACCGGCCTCGGACAGGTGCTCGCCCACCGTGTGCACGATCGGGTAGTAGCGCCCGTCGAGCGGGCTGATCGGCTGCGGGGGAAGGGGGGTCATGGGGCTCCCTGGCGGACTGCCGGCTCGAGCTGGTGGAAGAGCGCCCGGCAGGCCCGTTCGACCGTGCTGAGCACCCGGTCGAACTCGTGTCGGTCCGCGTAGTACGGGTCCGGCACGTCGGCCTGCTGGGGCCAGGCGTCGTCGTACCGCAACAGGAGCGTCACCTTGGCGGCGTCGTCCATGGTCGGGGCCCACGAGCGCAGGATGCGTTCGTGGGAGCGGTCGAGTGCGACCACCAGGTCGAGGTCCGGGAACCGGTCCGGGTCGAACTGACGGGCGCGATGCCTGCTGCCATCGTATCCGCGTGCCGCGAGCGCTGCGATCGTGCGCTCGTCGGCGGGTTCGCCGACGTGCCAGTCCCCGGTGCCCGCGGACTCGACGACGAACCGGTCCGCCATGCCGGCGTCGGCGGCGATCTGCGCGAAGACGATCTCGGCCATGGGGGACCGGCAGATGTTGCCGCTGCAGACGAAGGAGACACGGAAGGGCGACGGGGCGCCGGCGTCCATGGTCATGTGCACATCATGGCGCAGCCGGGGTGCGGACGCGACGCCCGTCCGTCAGGCGCGACCGCGACCGCCGAGCACCGGGCGGGCGACGAGTCCGACCAGCCAGGAGCACACCGCGAGCACGAAGGCGCCGACGATGCCCCAGCCGAAGGACTCCACCGACAGGCCGAAGCCCAGCGCGGTGGACACCCCCGCGACGATGAGCAGCAGGACGCCGTTCACGACGAACGAGATGAGCCCGAGCGTCAGCACGTAGAGCGGGAACGCCACGATCCGGATGAGCGTGCCGACGACGGCGTTCACGATGCCGAAGACGAACGCGACGAGCAGGTAGGTCAGGACGGTCTCGACGGGGCCGGCGTCCCCGAAGGCGTCGACGGACACCCCCGCGACGACGAGCGTGGTGAGCCACAGGGCGACGGCGTTGACGACGAGCCGGACGATGAACCGCATGCACCCATGATGCCGGGTCTGCCCGTTGGCCTGACCCGGTGACCGACCAGCCCGTCCACATCCGACGCCCGGAGGACGCAGCATCGCGGTCCTGCCCGTTGGCCTGACCCGGTGACCGACAGCCCCGTCCACATCCGACGCCCGGAGGACGCAGCATCGCGGTCCTGCCCGTTAGCCTGACCCGGTGACCGACCAGCCCGTCCACATCCGACCCGAGATCGCGGTCCTCCCGCCCTACAAGCAGGGACGCCAGGCCGCGCCGGACGCCCTCAAGCTCTCGAGCAACGAGAACCCCTTCCCGCCGCTGCCCGGCGTGGTCGAGGCCGTGCAGGCGCAGACGTCGTACAACCGCTACCCGGACGCCACCGCGCTCGCCGTCCGGGCGGTGCTCGCGAACCGGTTCGGCGTCACGGTCGACGAGGTGCACGTCGCCCCCGGCAGCGTCGCGATCCTGCACGAGCTGGCGAAGGCCACCTCCGGCCCCGGCGACGAGGTCGTCTACGCCTGGCGCTCCTTCGAGGCGTACCCGGGCGTCGTCACGGTCGCCGGCGCGACGAGCGTGCAGGTGCCGAACCGGCCCGACGGCGGGCACGACCTCGACGCGATGGCGGCGGCGGTCACCGAGCGGACGCGCATGGTGCTCGTGTGCACCCCGAACAACCCCACGGGACCGATCGTCACCGGGGCGGAGTTCGAGTCGTTCATGGCGCAGGTGCCGTCCTCGGTGCTCGTGGTGCTCGACGAGGCGTACGCCGAGTTCGTCACCGACGTGGACGCCGTCCGCGGTCCTGCGCTGCTCGAGCGGTACCCGAACCTCGTGGTGCTCCGGACCTTCTCCAAGGCGTACGGCCTCGCGGGCCTGCGGGTCGGGTACGCACTCGGACCGGCATACGTCCTCGACGCCGTCCGTGCGTGCGCCATCCCGCTGTCCGTGACGGCGCAGGGTCAGGCGGCCGCGCTGGCCAGTCTGGAGCGCGAGGGCGAGCTGCTCGAACGGGTCGCCGAGCTCGCCGACCGACGGGACCGGATCCGCGCTGGGCTGCTCGCGCAGGGCTGGGACGTGCCGGAGGCGCAGGGCAACTTCGTGTGGCTGCCGACGGGCGAGCACACGGCGGTCGTGGCCGAGGCCCTCGAGCATGCCGGGCTCATCGTCCGGGCCTTCGCGCCCGAGGGCATCCGTGTCTCGATCGGCGAGCACGAGGCTGTCGCAAAGCTCCTCGAAACCACGGGTGCCGTTGTGGGACGTCTCACAACGGGGGCTTCGGACCGGCCGGTACGCTGACCGACATGTTGTTCCGCGCCGCGGCTCCTGCGACGACCCCCGTCCAGCTCCTCGACCCCGAGGGCCGGTTCGTGGAGACCGACGAGAACGCCGAACTCGCCGCCGTCGCACAGGCCCTCCCCGACGAGACCCTCCTCGCCATGCACCGTCAGATGGTGCTCACCCGACGCTTCGACCACGCCGCCGCGAACCTGCAGCGCACCGGTCAGCTCGGGCTCTGGGCGCCGAGCCACGGGCAGGAGGCGGCGCAGGTCGGTTCCGCGTTCGCGCTCCGCCCGCAGGACCACGTCTTCCCGTCGTACCGCGAGCACGCCGTCGTCCTGCAGCGCGGGGTCGACCCGATGGAGATCATCTCGCTCTTCCGCGGGCAGGCCCACGGCAACTGGGACCCGGACCAGCGCGGCAACACGCACGTCTACACGCTCGTCATCGGCGCGCAGACGCTGCACGCCACCGGCTACGCGATGGGCCAGGCGCTCGACGGCGTCGTCGGCACGGGCGACCCGACGGTCGACGAGTGCTCGATCGTGTACTTCGGCGACGGCGCGACCAGCCAGGGTGACGTGAACGAGGCGTACGTGTTCGCCGCGTCGCACACCGCCCCGGTCGTCTTCTTCCTGCAGAACAACCACTGGGCCATCTCGGTGCCGGTGTCGGTGCAGTCGCCGACCCCGCTCGTCGACCGGCCGCGCGGCTTCGGCATCCCGAGCATCCGGGTGGACGGCAACGACGTGCTGGCCTCGTACGCGGCCAGCGTCATCGCGACCGAGCACGCCCGGACCGGGCAGGGCCCGGCGTTCGTCGAGGCGGACACCTACCGCATCGGCGCGCACACGAGCTCGGACGACCCGACCCGGTACCGTGCCGACGACGAGCTCGCCGGCTGGGTCGCCCGCGACCCGATCACCCGGTCCGAGGCGTACCTCCGCAGCCGTGGCGCCACCGACGCCCAGTTCGCGGAGTTCGACGCCGAGGGCGAGCAGATCGCCGTCGACGTGCGCACCCGCACGAACGCCCTCCAGGACCCGCCGATGGAAGCGATGTTCGACAACGTGTACCGGGAGCCGCACCCGCGCATCGACGAGCAGCGCGCATGGCTCCGGGACTACGAGGCCGGCCAGGACGCAGGAGCCCACGCATGAGCACGACCGAGCAGCTCTTCGACTACACGCTGCGCGCGCACCCGGGCGCCGGCGAGGTCCCCGCGGACCCGACCCCGATCCTCCCGATGGCCAAGGCGCTGAACGCCGGCCTGGCGAAGGCGATGGAGGCGGACGACAAGGTCCTGCTGATGGGCGAGGACATCGGGCGACTCGGCGGCGTCTTCCGCATCACCGAGGGCCTGCAGGACCGTTTCGGCGCCGACCGTGTGCGGGACACCCCGCTCGCGGAGTCCGGCATCGTCGGCACCGCGATCGGACTCGCCCTGCGCGGCTACCGGCCGGTGATCGAGATCCAGTTCGACGGCTTCGTCTGGCCGGCGTTCAACCAGATCACCTCGCAGCTCGCGAAGATGGCGAACCGCCTGCCGGCGCACATGTCGCTGCCGATCGTCATCCGCATCCCCTACGGCGGTCACATCGGCGCGATCGAGCACCACCAGGAGAGCCCGGAGGCGTACTTCGCGCACACCCCGGGCTTGCGCGTCGTGAGCCCGAGCACCCCGAACGACGCCTACTGGATGATCCAGGAGGCCATCGCGTCGAAGGACCCGGTGGTGTTCTTCGAGCCGAAGTCGCGCTACTGGCCGAAGGGGCAGGTCGACCTCGTCGACGGCCACGTGCCGATGCACACGACCCGCGTCGCCCGCACCGGCACCGAGGTCACGCTCGTCGGTCACGGTGCGATGGTCGCGACGCTCATGCAGGCCGCCGACATCGCCGAGGCCGAGGGCACGAGCTGCGAGGTCGTCGACCTCCGCTCGATCTCGCCGATCGACTGGGAGCCGCTGCTCGCCTCGGTGCGCAAGACCGGTCGCCTGGTGATCGCGCAGGAGGACTCGGGCTTCATCAGCGTCGGCAGCGAGATCGCCGCGACCGTCGCCGAGCGGGCGTTCTACACGCTGCAGGCACCGCCGCTGCGGGTGTCCGGGTTCGACGTCCCGTTCCCGCAGTCCAAGCTCGAGCACTTCCACCTGCCGGACGCCGACCGCGTCCTCGAGGCCGTCGACCGCGCCCTCGCCTACTGACCCGCACCGCACCCGTACGAACGAACCCTGCTGAAGGAGCCGACGTGGCCGTCGCCGAATTCCCCCTGCCCGACGTGGGGGAGGGCCTGACCGAGGCCGAGATCGTCCAGTGGCGCGTCGCCCCCGGCGACGAGATCGCCGTGGACCAGGTGCTCGTCGAGATCGAGACCGCGAAGTCGCTCGTCGAGCTCCCGTCGCCGTTCTCCGGCACCGTGACCGGGCTGCTCGTCGCCGAGGGCGACACGGTGGAGGTCGGCAAGCCGATCATCCGCGTCGAGTCCGACGGAGCCGCGGGCGTGCCGGGAGGATCGGCACCCGTCGCCGACGCAGCCCCCGTCGTGCAGACCCCCGTCGCTGTCTCTTATACACATCT
>NZ_QKLJ01000020.1:0-50283 GCF_003224415.1 Curtobacterium sp. MCBD17_023 | reverse complement strand
AGATGTGTATAAGAGACAGGTCGTGCACGGCGACCACTGGCGGGTCACGGTCCTGCAGGACGGCCTGTTCCGGGTCGAGTGGAGCGAGGACGGCGGCTTCGAGGACCGCGCCTCGACGTTCGCCGTGCGCCGGCGGCTCGAGGTACCCGAGTACACGGTGCTGCGCCGCGGCGCGGGCGTCGAGGTGACGACCGACCGTGCGACCCTGCGGTACGACGGGCGGCCGTTCTCGTCGGCCGGCCTGGTCGTCGAGACCTCCGGACCCGACGCCAACCGCTGGCGCTACGGCCAGGAGGCCCGTGACCTGGGTGGCACCGGACGCACCCTCGACGACGTGGACGGGCGGATGCCGCTCGAGTCCGGCGTCCTGGCGCGCGACGGCATCGTCATGCTGGACGACAGTGAGTCGTTCCTGTTCGAGGACGACGGCTGGGTCGGCAGCCGGGTCCCCGGGCGGCGGGACGTCAGCGTCTTCGCGTACGGGCGCGACTACGCCGCGGCGCTCCGGGCGTTCCACGCGGTGTCCGGGCCGCCGACCCTGATGCCCCGGTGGGCGCTCGGCAACTGGTGGAGCCGCTACCACCCGTACTCGGACGCGTCGTACCTGGCCCTCCTCGACCGGTTCGACGAGGAGCGCCTGCCGTTCTCCGTCGCCGTGATCGACATGGACTGGCACCGGGTGGAGTCCGTGCCGTCCCGGTTCGGCAACGGCTGGACCGGCTACTCGTGGGAGCCCTCGCTCTTCCCCGACCCGCCAGCGTTCCTGGCCGAGCTGCACCGGCGCGGGATGCGCACGACGCTCAACCTGCACCCCGCGGACGGCGTCCGGGCGTTCGAGGACGCCTACCCCGCGATGGCCGCGGCGATGGGGGTCGACCCGGACACCGAGCAGGCGATCCCGTTCGACCCCACCGACCCGGACTTCCTCCGCGCGTACTTCGAGGTGCTGCACCGTCCCCTCGAGGAGCAGGGCGTCGACTTCTGGTGGATCGACTGGCAGCAGGGCCGGACGTCCTCCGTCCCGGGGGTCGACCCGCTCTGGGTGCTCAACCACTTCCACCTGCTCGACTCGGCCCGTGACGGCGGCGCCGGCATGACGTTCTCCCGCTACGCCGGACCGGGCAGCCACCGCTACGCCGTCGGGTTCTCCGGGGACGCCGTCGTCTCGTGGGCGTCCCTGGCGTTCCAGCCGGAGTTCACCGCCACCGCCGCGAACATCGGCTACCCGTGGTGGAGTCACGACATCGGCGGGCACACCCGCGGGGTCCGGGACGACGAACTCGCGACACGGTGGGTGCAGTTCGGCGT
This sequence comes from Curtobacterium sp. MCBD17_023, assembly GCF_003224415.1. Classification (NCBI taxonomy): domain Bacteria; kingdom Bacillati; phylum Actinomycetota; class Actinomycetes; order Micrococcales; family Microbacteriaceae; genus Curtobacterium; species Curtobacterium sp. MCBD17_023. The sequence continues at coordinate 48,975 of NZ_QKLJ01000020.1, read as the reverse complement.
GTTCTCGCCGATCATGCGCCTGCACTCGGCGAACAACCCCTTCATCCGCAAGGAGCCGTGGGTCTTCCCCGCCGAACCGCGGGCGGCGATGGGTGACGCCCTGCGCTTCCGCCACCGTCTCGTCCCGTACCTGCACACCATGAACCACCTCGCCGCGGCCGGCACCCCGCTCGTCCGGCCGATGTACCACCTCGAGCCGCACCGGGACGAGGCGTACCGCGTCCCGAACGAGTACGCCTTCGGCACCGAGCTGGTCGTCGCGCCGATCGTCGAACCGCGTGACCCGGTGACCCTGCGTGGGCGCGCCCGCGCCTGGTTGCCGGCCGGGACCTGGACGGACGTGTTCACGGGCACCACCTACGCCGGGGACCGCTTCGTCGACCTGCACCGGACGCTCGACACGATCCCCGTGCTGCTGCGGGCCGGCGGGATCCTGCCGCTCGCCGCACCGGAGGAGGTCGACGCGACGGTGAACCCGGCCGCGCTCGAGGTGCTCGTCGCGCCCGGGGCCTCCGGCAGCTTCACGCTCGTCGAGGACCGCGAGGACACGTCCGGGCAGGAGGACCCCGGCGGATCCGCGGGACCCTCCGTCGCCGACGGCACCGGTGCCTGCCGGACGACGCTCACGTGGGACCGGGACACCGCCTCGTTCCGCGTCGACGCGGCGGTCGGGGACGTCGACGTCGTCCCGGTCCGTCGACGGTGGCGCGTCACGTTCCTCGGGTCGCCGGCCGCCGGGCAGGAGGCCGCGGTCGTCCGGCCCGACCGGTTCTCGATCGACCTCGACGTCCCCACCGACGAGGGCGCGGTCCTCACGTTGGCCGGTCCCCCGTCGGTCGGCGTCGACGCACGGGACGCCGCGCGGGACCTGCTCGAGCGCGCCCAGGCCGGGAACCCCGAGAAGCTCACCGCGTGGGAGGTCGTGGACCGCGACGTGCCGCGGGCCGACCGGATCGTCGAGCTCGAGACGGTCGGGCTGCCGGACTCCCTGCGGAGCGCCCTGGTCGAGCTGCTGGGGAGCGTGCAGCCGGACGGGCGCTGACGACGGGCTCGCCGCGGTCCGTCAGGCCGCCACCATCCGCGCGAGCACGTCCTGCGCGGTCGCCGGCTCGCGCCCGAGCAGGTCACGGAGCAGCGGGTCCGTGCCCGCGAACCGACCCTGCGCCGCCGCCTGGTACATACCGAGCAGGAAGCGCACCATGCGCTCGTCCTGTCCGCTGGCGACCGCGCGGGCGACCCACTCGTCCTCGTCCACGACCTCGAAGCGCACCGGCGTACCGGACACCGCTGCGGCGGTGCGCGCCAGGTCCTCGAACGTCGGTGCCTCGCTCGCGGTGAGCGTCACCGGGCCGTCGAGGGGTTCCGCCGCGAGGAGGATCTGCGCGGCGGCCTCGGCGGCGTCCTCGCGGGCGGTCCAGGACACCGGCCCGTCGGCCGGTACCGACACGACACCCGTGGCCTGCCACGATCCGGTCATCCACTGGATGCTGTGCGCGTAGAAGCCGTTCCGCAGCGAGGTCCACGGCAGCCCGGACGCGGCGAGCATGTCCTCGGTCGCGGCGTGGTGCTGGGCCGGCAGGAACGGCGAGCCGGCACCGGCTCCCTGGTGGCTCGTGTAGAGGACCCGTCCGACCCCGGCTGCCACCGCGGCGTCGACCGCGTTGCGGTGCTGGCCGATCGTGTCGCCGGCAGGGTCGTTCGACGAGACGAGCAGGAGCTGGTCGGCACCGGCGAAGGCGGACCGCAGTCCGTCGGGGTCGTCGTAGTCGCCCTGCCGGACGGTGACGCCCTGCTCGGCGAACCGTGCGGCTCGGGCCGGGTCACGGGTGACGACGGTGACCTCCGATGCAGGCAGCCGCTCGAGCAGGTGGTCGGTCGTCGCGCCGTTCAGGGCGCCGGTCGCTCCGGTGACGGTGATCATCGTTGTCTCCTTCGTGCTATCGGTGGTAACACGATGAACGTACCGCCGGAAACACAGCGGTAGCAAGGAGTCGTTATCGTTGATCCATGCCCGATGCCCCCGCGCCCCGCGCCGACGTCCGCGACCGGATCGTGACCGCCGCCGCGGAACTCCTGCGCCGGGACGGAGCGGCCGGTGTCACGACCCGGGCGGTGTCGGACCGCGCGCACGTGCAACCGCCGACGATCTACCGCCTGTTCGGCGACAAGGACGGCCTGCTCGACGCCGTCGCCGAACACGCGATGACCGAGTTCAGTCGGACGAAGGCCGATGCCGTCCACGCAGCCGCCGAGCACGAGGTCGACCCCGTCGCCGACCTCCGCACGGGTTGGGACCTGACGATCGGCTTCGGGCTCGACAACCCCGACCTCTTCGTCATCATGAGCGACCCGCGACGGGGCAACGGGTCACCGGCCGTCGCCGCGGGGCTCCGCCTGCTCGAGGACCGTCTGCGCCGCGTCGCAGCGGCCGGGAGGCTCGCGGTCCGCGAGCGCGACGCCGTCCGGCTCCTGCACGCGGCCGGCACGGGCGCCGTGCTCACCCTCCTCGAGGAGCCCGAGGGCGAGCGGGACCCCGCCCTCGCCGACGCCGCGTTCGCGGCCGTCATGACGCAGATCTGCACGCCCGATCCGAGCGGGGCGGCGCCGGACGGGCCGTCCGCGACCCGGACGGCCGCGCTCACCCTCCGGTCGGTCGCGCCGGACCTCGCGGCCCTGTCCCCGGCCGAACGGTCGGTCCTCGCCGAGTGGCTGGACCGCGTCGTCGACCACGAGGGCGAGCCCGGCCACCGTGGCCGACGCGGAGAGCACGGCGGATCCGGCCACGACGAGGACTGAGCCCGTCACGGGCGGCCCGGGCGGGCCTCCCGTCAGTCGACGGACCCGTCCGGGTAGGGCGCGCTCTCCCCGACCAGGATCCGGTGCCCGACGGTCACGGCACGCCCCTCGCCCGCCCGACCGGCGATGCGCTCCTGCAACCGGTCGAGTGCCGCCTCGGCGAGCGCGACGGTGTCCGGCGCGACCGAGGTCAGACTCGGCACCAGGCTCGCGGCGAGGCCGATGGCGTCCCACCCGACGACGGCGACGTCGCGCGGCGCCTCGAGCCCGCGCAACCGCATCGCACGGAGGGCGCCGACCGCGGCGAGGTCGTCCCGGCAGAGCAGCCCGTCGATCGAGAGGCCGTCGTCGAGCGCGCGTCCGAAGGCCTGCTCGGCCCCGCGGGCGTCGCCGACTTCGCGCGGCACGCACAGCGACGGGTCGAACGGCAGGCCGGCAGCGGCCAGGCCGTCGCGGTACCCCTCCATGCGGAAGGCCGAGGTGCGGGACTGCTCGCCCACCTCGTGCCCGAGGAACCCGATGCGGCGTCGCCCGAGTGCGGCGAGGTGCGCGACGGCCTCGGACGCGGCCAGGACGTTGTCGATGGCCACGAGGTCGCCGCCCGGGGGTCGGACGTCCTCGCCCAGGAACACGACGGCGGTGTCTCCGCGCGCCCGGTCGATCTCCGCCGGTGTGAGGACCTGGGGGTGGATGACGACGCCGTCGACGACGCCCGCCTCACGCCCACGGACGGCGGAGAGCTCGCCACCCGGCGCTCCGGCGGTCTCCTCGAGCAGGAGCTGGTAGCCGCGGTCGGCGCACACGCGGGAGAACACGTGCGCGAGCTCGGCGAAGTACGGACGGCGGAGGTCGGGGAAGGCGAACGCGAGCATGTTCGTCCGCCCGGTGGCGAGGCTCCGCCCGGAGACGTTCGGCCGGTACCCGAGCTCGTCGACGGACCGCTGCACGCGCTCCCGCATGGCGTCGCTGACGTGCCGGTACCCGCGGACCACGTTGGACACGGTCTTCATTGAGACGCCGGCGTGCTCCGCGACGTCCTGCAGCGTGACCTGGCCCACGCGCTCACCGTACCGTTGACGCTGCGTTTACAGCGCTGTAAATTGCTCGACCATGAGCACCGTCGCTTCCCCGGTCCCCGTCGACGTCACCGACCTCCCCCTCGCGAGTCGTCAGGACGGCCGGTACCCCCGACCGCAGATGCTCCGCCGCGACTGGACGGACCTCAGCGGCACCTGGTCCTTCCGGTACGACGACGACGACTCCGGAGCGGACTCGGGATGGGCCACGGGCCTCCCGGCCCCCCGCGCGATCACGGTGCCGTTCCCGCCCGAGTCCCCGGCGTCCGGGATCGGCGACCCGGGGTTCCACCCCGTGGTCTGGTACGCGCGGACGATCGGCCGCGCCGAACTCGAGGCAGCCGGCCACGGCACCGCACGCCCCCGCCTGGTGCTGCACTTCGGCGCCGTCGACCACCGCGCGCAGGTGTGGATCGACGGCCGGTTCGTCGGCGAGCACGAGGGCGGGCACACGCCGTTCTCGTTCGACGTCACCGCACTGCTGACCGACGGCGCCGACGGCGTGACCGACCACCTGCTCGTCGTCCGCGCCGAGGACGACCCCGCCGACGTCACCCTCCCCCGCGGCAAGCAGGACTGGCACGAGGACGCGCACGCCATCTGGTACCGCCGCACCACCGGCATCTGGCAGCCGGTCTGGCTGGAGGCCGTGCCGCGCACCGCGATCAGCTCCCTCCGGTGGTCGCCGGCGGGGCCCACGGCGACCGCGTTGACCGTCCGGTTCCTGGGCCGAGTGCCGGCCGGAGCGCGGCTGCGGGTCGCCCTGCGGTTCGACGAACGGGACGAGGACCTCGGGACCACCGACTGGGACGCCACCGCGAGTCGGCCGACCCTCGACGTGAGGGTGCCGGTCGCACGGCAGCGCAACGGCCAGGCCGAGGACGAGCTGACCTGGTCGCCCGAGCACCCACGCCTGGTCGACGCCGTGCTCACCCTCGTGGACCAGGACGGCCACGTGCTCGACGCGGTGTCGAGCTACCTCGGCATGCGGAGCGTCGGCGTCGGCGGCGGCCGGTTCCTGCTCAACCGTGCGCCGTACCCGGTGCGCAGCGTGCTCGACCAGGCGTTCTGGCCGGAGTCGCACCTGGCCGCACCGCACCCGCTCGCCCACCGCCAGGAGGTCGAACTCATCAAGGCCCTGGGGTTCAACGCCGCGCGGATGCACCAGAAGATCGAGGACCCGCGGTTCCTGCACTGGGCGGACCGCCTCGGCCTCATGGTGTGGGGCGAGGCACCGGCCGCGTACGAGTTCTCCCCCACCGCCGTCCGCCGTCTCACCGCGGAGTGGACCGCGGCCGTGGAACGGGACGCCTCGCACCCGTCCATCGTCACCTGGGTCCCGTTCAACGAGTCGTGGGGCATCCAGCACGTCGTGTCCGACCCGGCGCAGCAGGCGTACTCCCGCGCCCTCGTCGACCTGACCCGCGCGCTCGACCCGTCCCGCCCCGTGATCGGGAACGACGGCTGGGAGCAGCAGGACACCGACATCGTGACGATCCACGACTACGAGGGCGACGGTGCGGTGCTGGCGCGCACCTACGCGGACGACGCCGCCCGCACCCGTGCCCTCGAGGGACTCGCCCCGTCCGGCCACCCACAGTTCGTCGGCGGGGCCGTGGACCAGGGGCAGCCGGTGATGCTCACCGAGTTCGGCGGGGTGCGACACCAGTCGGGCGGGCGCCGGGAGGAGGGCTGGGGCTACACGACCGCCACCGACGGCGACGACTGGGTCGAGCGCATCACGGCGCTGCACGACGCCGTCCGTGCCAGCACCTTCCTGGCCGGCTCGTGCTGGACGCAGCTGACCGACACGATGCAGGAGACGAACGGGCTGCTGAACGCCGACCGGTCACCGAAGGTCCCCGTCGAGCAGATCCGCCGGGCCGTCACCGGACAGTGAGCGGCGCCCCCGCCCCACCCCGCCGCCTCACCCCGCCAGGTCCTTCGCGAGCATGAGCTCCGCGGACCGCACGGACGCCGTCTCCGCGGACGTGAGCTCCCGCCCCTGGACCTCGGCGTCCCGGATCGCGATGAGCAGGTCGTAGGTGCGCACCTGGAGACCGCCTCGCCGTCGGCGTGCGCGAAGGTCCAGGCGGCGGGCGATGCGGGCGAGACGGATGCGGTGTCCGCGGAGCCGGGCCTCCCGGGCCCATCGCCGGACGGTCATCGACGCCATCGCGGCGACCATGAGCACGATCCCCAGGTAGAACGGCGGATCGAACGCGGTCCGGAGGACGTCGCGGAGCAGCACCGGCCCGAGCACGAAGTGGTCGGCCGTCAGGGACGCGATCTCCTCGACGCTCGCGATCGCGACGAGGGACAGCCCCACCCGGAACACGACGAGCGCCCCGCGGCTGCCGAGCACCCCGCGAGCGAGCGTCGTGGCGGTGATCGCGGCGACGCACGCCATGTAGATGCTCGCGTACGACCAGGTCGCGGTCTGGTCGATCTCGTCCACGATGAAGGTGAAGACGGTGTCCCCGCGGTCCCGGATGAACAGGAACGGCACCGTGAAGGACGCGAGCATCGCCACCAGGGCGAGCGGGTGCGCCAGTGCCGGACGCCGGTCGACGTCACGCACGCTGCCGCGGAACAGCAACCAGAACGCCGTCGTCGCGCAGAGGTTCTGCACGAGGTTCACGAGGTTCGTGCCGCCGAGCAGCGCGTCCAGGTCCCGCTGCGGGACGACCGCGCCGAGCGTCAGCAACCCGAGCGCGCCCACCCCGGTGGCCGCCCAGCTCGCTCGCCCGTGCGGGTTCCGTCCGATCGAGGGCGCGCGGATCGCGAAGCTCGCCGCGGCACACCAGAACGCCAGGGCGTGCAGGACCCCCATTAGCCGTAGGTCCGCTCGTCCGCCCCCACGGTGCCGGACAGGAGGACCGTGGCCAGTTCGTACGCGAAGGTCTCGGCGAACTCCTCGTCGTCACCCTGCAGGGACGAACCCGCGGGTGCGGGGAGCGTGTGCTGGACGTCGTCGATCGAGCGGTGGCAGACGGTGCCGCCGACGGACCACGCGGCGAAGTCGAGCTGGGTCCGCGGGACCGGCACGCCGGTGTCCCCGCGCACGAGGTGGCCGAGTTCGTGCAGGACGCAGTGCATCCGGTAGAGCGGCGTCGACCCCGGCGGCAGGAGCACGAGCGCCGCGTCGGGCGACTGGGACACGAGCGCGGTCAGGGCGCCCCAGCTCGGGCCGTCGACGTCCACGACACGGATCGGCTTGCCGATCCGTGCGGCGACGGCGTCGACCACGTGACGGAGGCGGGGCGCGTTCGGGAGCACCGCGACGACGTCGCGGATCGCCCCGGCACTGACAGCGTCCACACCGCAAGCCTAGGGCGTGGGTGCGGGTCCGATCCGGGAGGCACGACCCCTCTCGGAGGGACGCTCACGTCGGGCCGGGTTGGGGTCAGGTCGGTGTGCGGCCGGCCGGCTCAGGCGCCGGACGCCTCGTAGTGCCGGGCACCGCCGGTGACCCCGGCGAAGCGGAACGGCCCCGCGGTGACGCGCGGACGCTCGGCGTCGTCGCTCGTCGCGGCACCGGCGGCGTGCAGCTCCCGGTACGCCTCGACGGACAGCGGGACCCGTGCCGCGAGCAGCTCGGCGACGCGTCCGGTCCGGCGGTGGTCGCGGTACTCCGGCCGGACGACGCCGGTCATGAGTTCGCCGACGCTGCCGGAGCCGTAGCTGAACATGCCGATGCGGGCGCCGGCCAGGTCGTCGTCCAGGTCGAGCAGCGCGCCGAGGGCGATCCAGAGCGACGCCGTGTACGTGTTGCCGGTCTGACGGTTGTACGTGAACCCGACGGCGAGCTCGGTCTCCTCGAACGGGACGTCGACGTGCTGTGCGAGCTTCCGGTGCGCCTTGATCGCCATCTTCGTGAACGGCTGGTGGTGCACGAAGCGGTCGATCGCCTCGATGCCGGGGCCACCGCGCGCGGCGAGGTCGTCCCAGGCCCCGATGAAGGCGTCGACGTACGCGGTGACCGACAGCCGCCCGTCCACCAGCGCGGTGGAGCGGTCGTTCGGGCGCCAGAAGTCGTCGACGTCGGCGGTGAACAGACCGGACTGCGGCTCGAGCTCGACCAGGTCCGGGTCGGCGGCGATGAGCATCGCGACCGCGCCGGCGCCCTGCGTGGGCTCCGCGGCCGTCTCGACGTCGTAGCGGGCGACGTCGGCGGCGATCACGAGCACGCGTTCACCCGGGTCCCGCGCGATGATGCCGAGGGCCATCTGCACCGCGGCGGTCCCGCCGTAGCAGGCCTGCTTCAGCTCGACGACACGGACGTTGGTCGGCAGACCGAGCAGCCCGTGCACGAACACCCCGGCGGCCTTGGACTGGTCGATGCCGGACTCGGTCGCGAAGAGCACCGTGCGGATGCCCTCCACGCCGTGACGGTCGAGGACCTCCTTCGCGGCGGCGGCGCCCATCGTGACGATGTCCTCGTCGGGGGCGGGCACGCTGAAGGCGTCCTGGCCGATGCCGACGTGGTACTTCGCCGGGTCGACGCCCGTGGTGGCGGCGAGGTCGTCGAGGTCGAGCACGTGGTGGCCGGTGGCGATCGCGAGGTCGTGGATGCCCACGGTGAGCGGCTGTTGCGTGGTCATGCCGACGCTCCTTCCGGTCGGTGGCCGCGTCGCTCCATGGCGACGTGTGCGGCCATGAGCTCGCCCGGGTTCGTCTGGGCGGCGAGCAGTGAGAGTTCACCGCAGAGCACGGTGGCGGCGCAGAGCGCGGCGAGGCGTCGGGCGTTGGCGCCGGGCTCGCGGTCCTCCCGGCAGCCGAGGCGCACGAGGGCATCCTCGACGACGGGCAGGTCGTTGCCCTTGCCGTTGCCGACCGTGCCGACGATGAGGTGCGGGAGCGAGCACGAGAAGTACAGGTCGTCGCCTCGGGCCTGGGCGAGCGTGATGCCCTGGGAGCCCTCGACGATGTTCGCCGCGTCCTGCCCGGTGGCGAGGTAGAACCCGAGCAGCATGTTCGCGTAGTGCGCGTTCGCGGAGCGCAGTGCCCCGGCGATCGTCGACCCGACCAGGTTCTTCGCCGTGTTGAGCTCGACGATCCGTTCGGTGGAGGACCGCAGGCGCTTCTCGACGACCTCGCCCGGGATGACGATCTCGGCGATGGTGTTCCGGCCGCGGCCCCGGATGCCGTTCACCGCGGTGGCCTTCTTGTCCGAGCAGAAGTTGCCCGAGATCGACACGTACCGCAGCTCGGGCTCCCAGGCCAGGATCGCCGGCAGGAGCGTGTCCGCGGCCTGCGTGACCATGTTGTGACCGGAGGCGTCGCCCGTGGTGAACGCGAACCGCAGGAAGAGCAGGTCACCGACGATCTCCGGGTGCACCTCGATGAGCTTCGCGAAGCGACTCTGCCCGGTGACGATGGTCTCGAGTTCGCCCTGGCGGGCGAGGATCCGTCCGGCGGCCATGTGCGCGGCGGCGGCACTGGAGGCGCGGACGACCACCGAGCGGGTCATCCGCTCGTCGACGACGGTCGAGACGATGCCGCCCTCGACCATGCGCGAGATCCGTGCGCCGCGGCCGACGGACGGCCAGAGCGGGGACTCGTACGTCGCGAGGGGCACCTCGTGCTCGCCCTCGACGGCGTTGCCGCTGACGCGGATCGGTCCGACCCACTTCGTGGGGATCGGGGTCTGCAGGTCGGTCATCGCGTGGTCCCTTCCTCGGGTTGCACCGCGACGCTGAGGTGCCTGATGTCGTGTGCCTCCCAGGTGCGGAGGATGTCGGCGGGGTCGCTGTCCGCGGGGACGAGCGCGATCCCGCAGTCGCCGCCACCGGCCCCGGACGGCTTCGCGGCGCCACCGGCTGCCTCGACGACGTCGCAGAGCGTCGCGAGGCGCGGCGTCTCGATCTGCGAGCCGACGGATGTCCCGAGGTCCTGCAGCAGGCCCCGGGCGCGCCGGAGTGCGCCGAGCGTGCGCTCGGCGTCCCCGGTCCGGAGGCCCGTGGTCAGGTCGTCGACGCAGGCGCGGCTGGCGTCGAGGAACGCCGCGTAGTCACCGTCGCGGTGTCGACGCACGACACCGACGAGCTTCGTCGTGGACGCCGGTGACCCGGTCCAGCCGACGAGGAGCCGCAGGTCGGTCGGGGCGGGCAGGTGCTCGACGTCGAAACCGGTCCAGGCGTCGTCGTCGTCGAGGATCGACGAGACCGTCCGCTCGTCGAGCAGACCGGCCAGGACCTCGCGGTCGGGCGCGCTGTAGCGGAGCCAGCCGCCGAAGGTGCTCGCCGCGAGGTCACCGCCGGAGGCGCGGGGTGCCACGCGGATGGTCGCGAGCAGCGCCACCATGAAGCGTCGGCGCTGCGACAGGCCGAGGCCGTAGAAGCGGTCGAGGGCGCCGACGGTCGCGACGGTCACCGCGGCCGACGAGCCGAGCCCGAACTTCCGGCCGCTGGCGTCGTCGAGCTGGCTCTCGATGCGCAGGTCGTGGAACCGCGGCGCGATCCCGAGCTCGGCGCGCAGCTTCTCGACGAGGTCGATCGTCGCCATGACGTAGTCGTAGGGGTGGTGCTCGCGGTCCAGTGCGAGGCCGTCCTCGGCACGGGTCCACGTCAGCGGGAGGTTGCCGTACTCCTCGGAGTGCACGCTGCCGGCCCCGTGCCCCTCGGAGACGCGGGCGGTGATCGCACGGTCGAGGGCGATCAGCACGGACGGCTGACCGGGCTCGACGACGGCGTACTCGCCCGCCACGAACAGCTTGCCGTGGGCTCGGAACTCGGTCACGCGGTGGTCTCCTCTGCTCGGGGGTGGTCCCCCGGGCGTTCGGAGCCGACCAGGTGAGCGGCTGGTCCAGTGCCGGACTCGATGACCGCGCCGAACCCGTCCAGGGACGCGGCCACGCGGGCACGGTCCTCCGGACGGCAGAGCACGACGACGTTCGGGCCGGCGTCGGCCGTGGCGTAGGCCTCGAGGCCGTCGGCCCGCAGCGCGGCGACGGCGTCGAAGACCGCGACGCTGCGACTGTTCAGGTAGCGGATCGGGGGGAAGGCGCCCTCGATGGTGGCGTGCATGCGGAGCGCGTTGCTCTCGGTCAGCTCGCCGATGCGGGTGAAGTCGCCGGCCGCGCACGCGGCGAGCATGTCCTGGACGGTCTCGGTCGTGGAGGTCACCCAGGCCGGGTAGAACGGCGACGTCGCGATCGTCCGGCGCATGGCCTCGCGCGAGCCGATCTCCTTCGGGCCGTCGTCGATCGTCACGACCACCATCGCCATCGGCGGCGCGGGGATCGTCTCGGCGAAGGACCCCTCGTCGTCGCCCGCGTGCCAGACCGCGACCCCGCCGGGGATCGACCGCGTGGCCGAGCCCGAACCGCGGCGGGCGAGCCGGGAGAGGTCCCGCGACGACAGGTCGAGGCCGTACGCGCTCGCGGCGGCGACGGCGAGGGCGGCGAAGCCCGATGCGCTCGAGGCCAGTCCGGCGCCCGTGGGCACGGTGTTCTCCGTGACGACGGCGGCGTGGGCGTCCGAGCCGGACAGGTCACGGACGAGGTCGAGGAAGCGCTCGACCCGCACCAGCGCACCGTCGTCGACGACGCGACCGTTCAGGGTCAACGTGTCACGCGCCTCCCGGCCGGCGTCGAGCGTGACGGTGGTCGTGGTGGGGAAGACGTCGAGGCCCATCGAGACGCTGCCCGTGGCGGGCAGCGCGAGGTCGGCGTCCGCCTTGCCCCAGTACTTCACGAGCGCGATGTTGGGGTGCGCGACGGCGGTTGCGGTCATCAGGCACGGGCTCCGATCGAGGTGGTCCAGGTGGCGGCGGCGCCCGCGTCGCGCAGTGCGGTCACGATGCGGGTGGCGTGCTCGTCGTCGGCGGCGAGGGCCAGGACGCATCCGCCCCGTCCCCCGCCGGTGAGCTTCGCGCCGAGGGCGTCCGCGCTGCGTGCGGCGCCGACGAGCCGATCGAGGTCCCCGCTCGACACGTCGAGGGTGGTGAGCAGTTCGTGCGCGGCGTCCATGGTGGCACCGAGGGCCTGGGCGTCGCCGTCGACGAGCGTCCCCCGCGCTGCCCGGGCGAGGTCCCCGATGCGCTGCACGACGGCGTCGACCACCTCGGGGGCGCGGTCGTGGCGTTCCCGCACGGCCGCGACGGCCTCGCGCGTGTGTCCGGGGACACCGGTGTCGGCGACGACGAAGACGAAGCGCCCGGTGAGTTGCACCGGCTCGACGACGTCGTGCTCGAACCAGACGGGCTCGTCGGCGACGACCCCTCGGGCGTCGAGTCCGGACGGGCGCCCGTGGGCGACGCGCTCGCACGCCTGGATGAGGTCGTGGTGGGTGGCGCGGTCGAGCACGACCCCGAGGGCGTCGGCGACCGCGGCGGTCACGGCCGCGGCGACGGCGGCGCTCGACCCCATCCCGCGGGCGGTGGGCACCTGGCTGTCGACCCGGACGTGGAACGCGGTGTCCACGGCATGCGGGTACCCGAGGTCGGCGAGGTGGCGGAGCGTCGCGGTGACGGCGGTCGTCGTGGGCAGCACGGCGGCCGGCGCGAGGCCGAACGGCCCCGTGTGCACGGAGGACTCCAGCACGTGCTCCGCCCCGGACGAGTGCGTCGCCGGCAGGGGCGTCGCGGTGGCCGTCACGCGGACGTCGGTCACCGGCAGCACGAGCGCGGGTGCGCCGTAGACCACGGCGTGCTCGCCGATCAGGATCGTCTTGCCGTGGGACACCGATGAGCCGACTCGCGGGATCGCTGTGGTCGTCGTCGGTGCGGTGGCGGGGTGGTTGCTGGTCATCGTCGGTCCGGCCAGCCTAACCGGACCCGACGACGGACGTCCGTCCGGTGCGCTCTCGGCGGACGGACGCCGTGTGTCGGCTGGACGTCGTCGCGATCGGGTTGTGCACAACCCGGTGGCGTGCAACAGTGACGTCATGCCGGTGACCGACGAGATGGTGTGCTTCTCCCTCTACGCAGCGACCCGGGCGACGACCCAGGCGTACCGCACGCTGCTCGAGCCGTGGGGCCTGACCTACCCGCAGTACCTCGTGCTCGTGACGCTGTGGGTCGAGGGCGGCCAGACCGTGTCGAGCCTCGGCGACCACCTGCAGCTCGACTCCGGGACCCTCTCGCCGCTCCTCAAGCGCATGGAGCAGGGCGACCTCGTCCGTCGCGAGCGCCGCAGTGACGACGAGCGCGTGGTCACCGTGACGACCGGCGAGCGCGGCCGGTCCCTCCGCGCCGAACTCGCGCACGTCCCCGCGGCCATCGCGGCGGGCACCGGACTGATCGACGAGCGCTCGGCCGCCGAGCTCATCGCGACGCTGCACCGCCTGACCGAGACGATGCACCGCGCCGCAGCGTCACCCGCACAGCCCGCGCCCGCGCAGCCCGCACCCGCGCCGCCCGCCTGACGCAGCGTGCGCGCTGGCCGACATCTTTCACGCTCGGCACCCCGAACGGTGTCGCTGAGCGCGAACCCAGCGGGCCGGCGAGCGCGTCCCCACTGACCAGACAGACCCCACGAAGGAAGGAAGGACACCACATGGACGTCCTCTACACCGCAGAAGCCCTGTCCACCGGCGAAGGCCGCAGCGGCAAGGTCCAGACCAGCGACGGCTCGTTCGAGCTGGACATGGCGATCCCGAAGGAGATGGGCGGCTCCGGCGCCGGCACGAACCCCGAGCAGCTCTTCGCCGCCGGGTACGCCGCGTGCTTCCACTCCGCACTGCAGGGCGTCGCCCGCGCGCAGAAGGTCAAGGTCACCGACTCCTCCGTCGGCGGCCGCGTCCAGATCGGCCCGAACGGCCCGAACGGCCAGGGCGGATACCAGCTCGCCGTCGTGCTCGAGGTCGTCATCCCGGACATGGAGCACGACCAGGCCCAGGCCCTCGCGGACGCCGCCCACCAGGTGTGCCCGTACTCGAACGCGACGCGCGGCAACATCGACGTCACGATCACGGTCTCGGAGGACTGAACGTGGCAGACCAGACCATGCGCGCCGTCGTCCACCCGGAGTTCGGCGAGCCCGCCGACGTCCTGACCGTCGAGCAGCGCCCCGTCCCCACCCCGGGCGCCGGCCAGGTGCTCGTCCGGACCGTGCTCTCCCCGATCCACAACCACGACCTGTGGACGATCCGCGGCACGTACGGCTTCAAGCCGGAGCTGCCCGCGCCGTCCGGCACCGAGGCGCTCGGCGTCGTCGAGGCCCTCGGCGAGGGCGTCACGCACCTGTCCGTCGGCCAGCGCGTGGCCGGTGGCACCTTCGGCGTCTGGGCGGAGTACTACGTCGCCGACGCCGCCGGGCTGATCCCCGTGCCGGACGCGATGCCCGACGAGTCGGCCGCCCAGCTCGTGTCGATGCCGTTCAGCGCGATCAGCCTGCTGCACTCGCTCGACCTGCACGAGGGCGACTGGCTCATCCAGAACGCCGCGAACGGCGCAGTCGGCCGCATGGTCGCCCAGCTCGGTGCCGCCCGCGGCATCAACGTCATCGGCCTCGTCCGCCGTGCCGAGGGCGTCGAGGAGATGCGCGCCCAGGGCATCGAGCGGATCGTCGCGACCGACACCGAGGACTGGCAGGACCAGGTCTCGGCCATCACCGGCGGCGCCCCGATCCGCGCCGGCGTCGAGTCGGTCGGCGGGAAGGCCGCGGGCGACATCGCGTCCGTGCTCGGTGACGAGGCGACCCTCGTCGTCTTCGGCGCGATGGCCTCCCCCACGCTCGAGATCCCGTCCGGCAAGGTCATCTTCGGCCAGCTCACCGTGAAGGGCTTCTGGGGCAGTGTGGTCAGCCGGACCATGCCCGCGGAGACGAAGCAGGAGCTGTTCGGCGAGCTCATCAGCCGCGTGCTCGACGGGTCGCTGACGCTCCCCGTGTCCGAGACCTTCGCGTTCGAGGACGCCCGCGACGCCGCCCGTGCGAGCGACACCGCCGGCCGCGTCGGCAAGGTGCTCCTGCGCCCGTAGCCCGACCGGAGACACACGGGAGGCCCGTCACCAGCCGGTGACGGGCCTCCCGTGTGTCCGCCGTCGCGTCGGTCAGCGGCGCCCCGCCGCGTCGACGGTGAAGAGGCTGCCGGAGGCGACGCCCTCCTCGACCTGCTCGAGGGTGCGGCCGCGCGTCTCGGGCACGAACCGCCAGATGAACAGCAGCGCGAGGACCCCGACGACGCCGAAGCCGAAGAACGTGCCGGTGATGCCCGTCGCCGCGACGACGGACGGGAACAGCAGCCCGACGAGCGCGGTCGCGATCCAGAGGCAGAACACCGCGATGCCCATGCCGAGGGCCCGGATCTGCGTCGGGAACACCTCCGACAGCACGACCCACACCGCGATGTTGAGGAACGTCTGCATCGAGCCGACGAACGCGACGACGAGGACCAGGATCACCCACGGTCGCGCCGGGTTGCCCGCCGGCAGGGCGACCGAGGCGGTGCCGATGAGGAAGTGGCACACCGTCGTCAGGGAGAAGCCGAGCAGCAGCGTCGTCCGCCGGTCGATCCGCTCCATGTTCGCGATCGCGATGACGCCACCGACCACCGCGATGACCCCCGGGGCGATGGTCGCGATGAGCGCGGCTGATGCCTTGAACCCGGACTCGATGAGGACGGACTGGCCGTAGTACATGATCGAGTTGATCCCGGTGAGCTGCTGCGCGACCCCGAGTCCGGCGCCGATGAGCACGATCCGGACGAGCCACTTGTTCCGGAGCAGGACGGTCCACCCGCTCTCCCGCTGCTCCTGCGCCTCGTGCTCGTGCGCGCGGCGGATGTCCGCGAGTTCGGCCTCGGCGCGGTCCGCCGACCGCACCTGCCGCAGGACGGCGAGTGCCGCGTCGTCACGGCCGTGCGTCGCGAGCCACCGGGGCGACTCCGGCACGCGGAGCATCCCGACGAACAGGGCGACGGCGGGGAGTGCGCAGACGGCGAGCATGATCCGCCAGACCCCGTCGCCCTCACCCCAGAGGCTGGCGATGACGGCGTTCACGACGAACGCGGCGAGCTGCCCGATGACGATCATGAGCTCGTTGCGACCGGACAGTGACCCGCGGATCTCGTACGGAGCGAGCTCGGCGAGGAACACCGGCACGACCGTCGAGGCACCGCCCACCGCGAGGCCGAGCAGCACGCGGCCGACGACGATCACGCCGAACGACGGGGCGGCGACGCACACGAGCGTCCCGACGAAGAACAGCACCGACAGGAGGATGATGGTCCGCCGTCGACCCCAGGCGTCGGCGATCCGTCCCCCGAACACCGCGCCGACTGCCGCGCCGAAGGCCAGCGAACTCGTGACGACACCCACCGTGACGTCCGTCAGGCCGAGCTCCTCCCGCATCGGCAGGAGCGCGCCGTTCACCACCCCGGTGTCGTACCCGAAGAGCAGACCGCCGAAGGTCGCGACGAGCGCCAGCAGCCCGAGGCGGCGGCGGTGCGGTCCGGTGCCCACCGGGGGGAGCCCGGCCTCGTGTGCTGTGGGTCGGGTGTCGACCATGCGGTGTGTCCTTCGTCCGTGATCGCGAGCGGGGGTCCGGCAGGGACCGGCGCGGCCCACCGTCCCGGGACGGCTCCCGGCGGGCCACCAGTGATCTTCCCACCGCCGCGCAGGTCCGACGTGCAGGTCCGACGCGCAGGAGCCGGGCCGACCGTGGTGCCGTAGGCTCGCAGCGCGAGGGGACGAGGCACGACGGGACGGGGGGACCATGCGTCGCGGGTACGCAGGACAGGGACACGCAGGACCGGGGCACGCCGGACCGGGGCACGGCCGAGGCAGGCCCGGCCGACTGCTCGGAGCGGTCGCGCTCGCCACGGTCGTCGTCACGACCGCAGCGGGGTGCGCGTTCTTCCGCGGGCCGGACGAGCTGCCGGCGCCGAGCCGCAGCGCCACCGCCGACGGCACGGGCAAGGCCCCCGACCCGAGCGCCAGCGCCGAGGCCCGCCGCATCGCCGAGTCCGCGTCACCACGGACCCCGACCGCCGTCCCCACCGAGGCCGCGGCGCCGGAGCCCACGGTCTCCCCGATCCCGGTCGGCACCGTCGTCAGCGAGGCGGACGTCGTCACGCCGAAGGGCAGCGTGCGGTTCCACTACCGCGTGGTCGTCGCTGACAACGGCTACCCGACCGTGCAGTGGTCGGGGTTCACCTCGACGCTGCCGGTCCCCGTCGGTGCGACTTTCCTCGAGACGCCGCCCTCGGTCGGCGACGGCCTCTCCTGGCACGGCGTCGGGGACACCGTGCTCGGGGGCGGCTCCCCCGCGGTCCCGACCCCGGCCACGACCGACATGGACCCCGGACGGGTGGACCCGTCGTGGCTCGGCACGCTCGTCGTCTACTCGGCGGCCGAGTCCGCGGCCCCCGACCTGCCGGTCGAACTCGGGCCGGACAAGGTGCTCGCGGTCACACCGGTCAACTGGTCGGTACCGGCGCGGACGACGAACGTGCACCCCGTCGACGGTGGGGCACGCCCGAACGCCACCGGGATCACGAGCAGCGAGGGGTCCCCGGACGGGTCACCCGTCGCCTACCGGATCGCGTCGGAGGACCTCATCGGCGCCGTCGCAGCCCGGCTCGGCATCACGGTGAAGGACCTGGTCTGGTTGAACCCGGACGTCACCGTGTACGGCGACCAGCAGTACCTGTACGAGGACACCGTGCTGAACCTCGACCCGTTCCGGCGGTAGTCCGAGCCCGGGCGGGGCGCGTCCGGGTCAGGCGTGCTCGGCCCCGCCGTCGTCGTCCCGAGCGGGTCCGGCGTCGAGCACGTCCCCGAGCGCGGACATCCCCGCCCCGTGGTCGGTGTAGCGGCGCACGGTCCGTCGTGCGGCGGCCCGTGCGGCCCCGGCGAGCCGTTCGTTGCGACGCGCGGCGTCCGCCACCCGGCCAGCGTGCCCGGCGGTCGAGAGCAGCACGTTCGCGAACGCGCGGGCGTCCCCCTGCTCGGGGATGCCCGTCACCGTCCAGGCGCTCCGGACCTGGGCGTCCGGGGTCATGCCGCGGCGGGTGCCCATACGGCGCCAGTCCGACAGCGCGCCCTCGGTCCGGTCGGCCGCGCGGTCCGACTCCGCCGCCCGTTCGGCGTCCGCCGACCGGCGACGCTCGGGTGCCGGGGCCGCCGACGCCGCTTCGGCGCGCTCGCGGGCACCGCGGTCGTCGCCGCCGGCGGCGGCGATGCGGGCGGCGTGGGCCGCTGCTGCGGCCGCGAGGATCTCGGAACGGTCCATGCGACGACGGTACCGTGCACGACCGACGTGGGTCGGGCCTCCCGGCCGTCCGGACGACCGCAGCGGCAGGCGTGCGGACCGGAGGACCGAGGTGCGGGTGACCGCGAGCGGCGGTGCGCGCACCGGGGGGGCCGGCGCACCGCCGCCGGGTCAGTTCGTGCGGGCGGGCTCCGTGGTCAGCCAGACCGCGGCGTCGGCAGCGAGGACCCCGTCCACGAACGCGCCCGGCACCGACTCGACCAGGACCTCCTCGCCGGACACGCCCTCCCCGGCCGGCAGCCGCACCGGCTCGGAGCCGAGGTTGCCGACGACGGTGACCCGGCCGTTCGACCACACCAGCACGCTTCCGGTACCGGTCTCGTGCCAGCGCAGGGTCCCGGCGCCGAGGGCCGTCCGCCGTCGGACGTCGAGCGCCCGGCGGTACATCGCCAGGGTGGAGGCCTCGTCGTCCTCCTGCTCGGCGACGGCGTACGCGCCGAAGTCGACCGGCTGCGGCAGCCACGTGTCCGCGGCGGACGAGAAACCGAAGGACGGCCCGTCGGAGGTCCACGGGATCGGCACCCGGCACCCGTCGCGGCCGCGGATCCGGTGGCCGGAGCGCTCCCACACGGGGTCCTGGCGGACCGCGTCGGGCAGCGTGGTGACCTCGGGCAGGCCGAGTTCCTCACCCTGGTACAGGTAGGCGGAGCCCGGCAGGCCGAGCATGAGCAGCGTCGCGGCCCGGGCACGGCGGAGACCGGTGGCACGGTCCGGCTGCGGGTCGTCCACGCCCACACCGGCCTCGAGCTCGACCGGTCCGTCGTAGCCGAAGCGGCTCGCGTGCCGCATCACGTCGTGGTTCGAGAGCACCCACGTGGTCGGCGCACCGACGGCGTCGTTCGCGGCGATGCTCGTGTCGACGTTCGCCCGGATCGCCGCCGCGTCCCACGGGAGCGACAGGTACGCGAAGTTGAACGCCTGGTGCATCTCGTCGGACCGGACGATGCGGGCCGCCCGCTCCGGTGGGAGCCACGCCTCGGCGCAGAGGATGCGCTGGCCCTCGTACTCGTCCAGGATCCGTCGCCACTCGCGGAAGACGGCGTGGATGCCCTCCTGGTCCCACATCGGCGGCATCACGCCGTCGACCGGCTCCGCGACGCCGTGGGTCGCGTGCGGCCAGTCCGGCAGGCCCGGGGCCTTCACGATCGCGTCACACACGTCGACCCGGAACCCGTCCACCCCGCGGTCCAGCCAGAACCGCAGCGTCGTCTCGAACTCCCGGTGCACCCGGGGGTCGTCCCAGTTCCAGTCCGGCTGCTCGGGCGCGAAGAGGTGCAGGTACCACTGGCCGAGGGTGCCGTCCGCCTCGGTGACGCGGGTCCAGGCCGGGCCCTCGAACATCGACTGCCAGTCGTTCGGCGGCAGGTCGCCGTGTTCGCCGCGTCCGTCGCGGAAGTGGAACATCCCACGCTCCGGGCTGCCCGGCGCGGCGGCGAGCGCGGCACGGAAGAGCACGTGCTGGTCCGAGCAGTGGTTCGGGACGAGGTCGGCGATGACCCGCAGCCCCAGGTCGTGCGCCCGTGCGAGCAGGGCGTCCGCGTCGGTGAGCGTGCCGTACAGCGGGTCGACGTCCCGGTAGTCGGCCACGTCGTAGCCACCGTCGGCCTGCGGGGACGGGTAGAACGGCGAGAGCCACACGGCGTCGGCACCGAGCGCCGCGACGTGGTCGAGCCGCGCCGTGATCCCGGCCAGGTCACCGGTCCCGTCACCGTCGAGGTCGGCGAAGGACCGCGGGTAGACCTGGTAGATGACGGCGGTGCGCCACCAGTCGGTCGCGGCGTCGGTCACGTCAGCGTCGGTCACAGCAGCGTCGGTCACGTCGGCGTCGGTCACGTCGGGGGTGGTCATGCGGTCGGCACCTTCCGGTCGTAGAGCTCGGGGCGGCGGTCCCCGATCCAGTCGTTGTGCGGGCTCGTGGACTTGTCGCGGGCGAGGGCCGGGAAGACGTCGACGGTGATCGCGGTCGCGCCGGCCCCGGGCTCGGTCTCGGCGGCGACCCAGCCGAACTGGTCGACGATCACGCTCGCCTCGTTCCAGTCCTGGCCCCGTTCCGTGCCCGCGCGGTCGCAGCACGCGATGAACACGCCGTTGGTCCGCGCGGCCGCCTGCGCGGCGATCACCTCGGCGACACGGTCGCGCTCCGGGTGGTCCCCGACCGGCCAGTTCGTCGGGACGGCGATGAGGTCCGCGCCCGCGAGCGCGAGCATGCGGGGCATCTCCGGGAACTCCATGTCGTAGCAGACGAGCACGCCGATGCGGCCGTGCGCGGTGTCGACGACGGGAGGCGCGGCGTCGCCCGGCGTGAACACGAGGGTCTCGCGGTCCCACAAGTGCGTCTTCCGGTAGACGGTCCGGACACCGGTCCGGTCCACGACCGCGACGCTGTTGCGCAGGACGCGGCCGTCCCGCTCGCAGAAGCCCACCACGACGACGGTGTCCGTCCCCGTCAGCGCGCCGGCGACCCGGGCGAAGAGCGGATCGTCCGCCGTGACCGCGAGCGCCGCTGCCTCGTCAGCGTCCCGGAAGACGTACCCGGTCGTGGCGAGCTCCGGCAGGACGAGGACGTCGACCCGGTCCTCGACGGCCCGCTCCACCGCGGCGAGGACGCTCCTGCCGTTGCCCTCGAGGTCACCGAGCACCGGCGCGAGCTGGTCGCACCGGACCCGGGCCACGCCGGTCCCGCCGGCCGTCACTTGACCGCGCCTTCCGTCAGCCCGGTGATGAGCCGACGCTGGAGCAGGACGTAGGCGACGACGATCGGCAGGGCGACGAGCACGGCTGCCGCGGCGGTGACGTCGGGCTGGGCGCCACGCTGCGCGCCGGAGAAGAACGACAGCGACAGCGGCGCCGTCTGGACGGCCTCGTTCTGCGGCACGAGCACGAGCGCGAGCAGGAACTCGTTCCACGTGAACAGGAAGAGGATCGTCGCGAGCGTCGCCACGGCCGGCAGCGCGACCGGGGTCAGCACGCTGCGGAGGATCCGGAAGCGGGAGGCGCCGTCGATGCGCGCCGCCTCGAGCAGCTCACCCGGGACGGAGGCGAAGAACGACCGCATCCAGAACACCCCGAGCGGCACCGACAGACCGATCTGCGGCAGGATGAGCGCCCAGTACGTGTCCACGAGACCCCACCCGGCGAGCATCTGGTACAGCGGCAGCACGGTGACCTCGTACGGCAGGACGAGCCCGACGAGCAGGAGGCCGAGGAGCAACCGGCCCCCGGGCACCCGCATGTGTGCGAGGGCGTAGCCGGCCAGGCAGGCGACCGTCGCGGTCACGACGACGACCGTGATCGCGACGACGGCGCTCGAGACGAGGGCGGACGCGAACCCGCCCTGCGTCCAGGCGTCGACGTAGTTGTCGAACCCGACCCCGCCGTCGTCCCCGCTCAGCGAGGTGACGATCACCGACGCGAGGGGGAACACCGCGACGAGCGCGGCGACGACGAGCACCGCGTGGGTGACGAGGGTCTCGCTGCGTGCGACCTTCACGACGCCGCTCCCTTCCGCTCGCGGAGGGCGAGCTGCACGATGCCGACGACCACCAGGATGAGCACCGTCAGGACCACGGCCAGCGCGGACGCCTGCCCGAGGGCACGGTCCTGGAACGCGTCCTGGTAGACGAAGACGCTCGGCACCGTGGTCGACGTCCCGGGGCCACCGCGCGTGGTGTTCCAGATGAGGTCGAAGTTCCGCAGCGCGAACGTGATGGTCAGGATGAGCGCGATGGAGATCTGCGGGCGCAGGGCCGGCAGCGTGATCGACGTGAACTCCCGGATCGCCCCGGCGCCGTCGAGCCGGGCCGCCTCGTAGAGCGACCGGTCGATCGTCGCGATGCCGGCGAGGAAGAGCACCATGCACAGGCCGTACTCGACCCAGGTCCCGATGAGCCCGATGGACGGCAGGGCGGTGCCGAAGTCACCGAGCCAGCTGCGGGCGAGACCGCCCAGCCCGACCGCCCGGAGGAAGCCGTTGACGGGGCCGTCCTCGGCGAGCAGCCCGCGCCAGGCGACGGCGACGACGACGCTCGACAGGATCTGCGGCAGGAACAGCACCGCCCGGAACACGGTCAGGCCGTGGATGCGGATCCGCGACATCGCGCCCGCGAGCAGCAGCCCGACCAGGACGGGCAGTGCGGCGTAGAAGAACAGCAGCACGACCGAGTGTCCGAGCGCCTGACGGAGGTCGGCGTCCGCGAAGACCGCCGCGTAGTTCGACAACCCGGCCGGGGTGGCGACGCTGATGCCGTCCCAGTCGTAGAACGAGATGCGCACCGACTGGACGATCGGCACCACGACGAACACGACGAAGAACGCCAGGGCCGGGGCGACGTACAGGAGCGAACTCCAGCTGACACGGGTGGCGGCCGGGCGACGCCGACGTGTCGTCGCCCGGTCGGTCCCGCGCTCGACGAGCGTGGCCGCCATGTCAGTCGTGCGCCTTCGCCCAGGTCCGCTGGACCGTGTCGGTGAACCCGGACGGCGTCGTCCGGCCGGCCATCACCTCCTGCAGCGCTCCGCCCATCGCGGTGAGCATGTCCGTGGTGCTCCAGTCGTAGTACCCGACCTGGGTGCCCGCGGCGATGGTGTCCTTCAGCGCGGTCAGGGTCTGCTCCTGGAGCCGGTCCTGCGAGCTGACGCCGTCGGTGACCACCGGCAGGCGGCCGGTGTCGAGGATCCACTGGCCGACCTCGGGGCTGTGCATCATCCCGAGGAACGCGATGGCCGCCTCCTGGTGCTCGGACTTCGTGCTGATGTGCCACGGGGACGCGGTGGCGCCGACACCGCCGGACGTCAGCGGAGCGAACCCGAAGGAGTCAGAGTCGAGCGAGGCGCCGTTCCACGAGCCGCCGACGAAGAACACGCCCTTGCCGTCGGCGAACCGGGCGATCGCGTCCTCGTTGCTCAGCCCGTCGTAGCCGGACCCGAAGTACCCCTTCTCGGCCCAGTCGCGCATGGTCTGGGCGGCTTCCTCGTTGCCCTTGGTCGCGAAGGTCGAACCCGACTTCCCGCCGATCCAGGCGGCGATCGACGACGGGTCCTGCTTCGTCGCGGCGATGTCCGAGAAGACGTGGGTGGCGGCGTACTGGTCGGAGTTGCCGAGCATGATCGGCTGCTCGCCCGCTGCCTTCGCCGTCGCGAGGTCCTGCTCGAGGTCGTCGATCGACGTCGGCGGTTCGAGCCCGAGTTCGTCGAGCTTCTGCTCGTCGTAGTAGATGCCCTGCACCTCGCTGATCACGGACATGCCGTAGAGCGTGCCCGAGCCGAACGCCGTGCCGTCGTCGTTCCAGCGTGCGGGCCCGAGCGTCGAGGCCCCGGTGCCCGTCGACCACCCGTACACGTCCGCCACGTCGTCGAGCGGCCGGACCAGGTCGCCCTTGACGAGCGCCCCGTCGACCGCGTAGCCGATGTTGCCCTGGAAGAGGTCCGGGGCGTTCGCCGAGTTGGCGGCGTTCACGACGGTCGCGATGAGGTCGTCGAAGCTCTTGTACGTGATCCGGACATCGACGTCCGGGTAGGCCTTCTCGTAGGCCGGGACGAGCTTCTCCATGAGCGGCTTCTCGGCGACGTCGGCCCACATCGTCAGGGTCGTGTCACCGTCGATGTCCGACGCGGCGACCTTCTTCGTGATCTCGGGCTGGTCGACCTGGCCGACGGGCCCTCCGGAGCCGGGGGCCGAGCACCCGGCGAGGGCGACGACGAGGCCGATGACGGGCACCGTGGCGAGGAGACCTCGACGGCGTGCGGCTGGTGTGGTCATGGTCACTTCCGGGTCGTGTGGTCGGGTTCGGGGGTGGTGGAGCGTGTGAGCCGCTCGGTCCGCAGGGTGGCGGTGGCGCGGTGGGCGGACATGCCCTCGCTCGCCGAGATGACGTCGACGGCGTCGGCCAGCTCGGGGGTGGCCTCGCGGGCGATGTGCTGGTAGGTGAGCGGCTTGAGGAACCGGCTCACCGACAGGCCGGCGCTGTGCTTCGCGCCGCCCGCGGTCGGGAGGGTGTGGTTCGTGCCCGCCATGCCCTTGTCGGAGTAGGCAACGGTGCTCCACGTGCCGATGAACAGCGAGCCGTAGTTCGTGAGGCGGTCGTGGTACCAGGCGTCGTCCGCGGTCTGCACCTCGAGGTGTTCCGGAGCGTACTCGTCCATGACCGCTGCGGCGGACTCGCGGTCCGCGACGAGCACGACCGAGCCGTGGTCGCGCCAGGCGGGTCCGCAGATCTCGTTCGTGGACAGGGTCGGCAGCTGCCGCTCGACCTCCGCGATGACCGCCTCGCCGAGTGCGCGGGAGGTGGTGACGAGCGCCGCCGGGGAGTTCGGGCCGTGCTCCGCCTGGCCGAGCAGGTCGGCGGCCACGAGCTCCGGGTCGGCGGTCTCGTCCGCGATCACGGCGACCTCGGACGGCCCGGCCAGCAGGTCGATGGCCACGGCACCGAAGAGCTGGCGCTTCGCCTCGGCGACGAAGGCGTTCCCGGCACCGACGATCATGTCGACCGGTGCCGCGCCGAGCAGACCGAACGCCATGGCGGCGAGCGCCTGGACGCCGCCGACGACGAACAGCCGGTCGACACCGGAGACGTACGCCGCGTACGCCACGGCCGCGTTCACGCCACCGTCCGGCTGCGGCGGGGTGCAGGCCACGACGGTCGGGACGCCCGCGGCCTTCGCGACGCCGACGCTCATGAACGCGCTCGCGGTGAGGGGGAAGCGCCCGGCCGGCAGGTACGCGCCGACACTGCCGACCGGGACGTAGCGCTGTCCCACGGTGAGCCCGGGGACGAGTTCTGCGGAGAAGTCCGCGAGGTGCTCGCGCTGCAGACGCGCGAACTGCTGCGTGCGCGCGGCACCGAGTTCGATGGCCGCACGGAGTTCCGGGGTGAGCCGGTCACCGGTCGCGGCGAGTTCCTCGGCGCTCAGCTCGACGACGTCGGCGTGGTCGAGTTCGCGGGCGTACCGCTGGACGGCCTCGAACCCGTCGCGCTGGATCTCGGCGAGCATCCCGGCGACCCGTTCGGCGACGGCGGGGTCGCGCTGG
This sequence comes from Curtobacterium sp. MCBD17_023, assembly GCF_003224415.1. Classification (NCBI taxonomy): domain Bacteria; kingdom Bacillati; phylum Actinomycetota; class Actinomycetes; order Micrococcales; family Microbacteriaceae; genus Curtobacterium; species Curtobacterium sp. MCBD17_023. Next base: position 23,861 of record NZ_QKLJ01000020.1, on the reverse strand, counting down.
GCCTCGGGGGCGTCCACGGCCGGGGCCTTGAGGAACGAGAACCGGTCGGCGTTGTCCGCCACGAAACGAGGGCTGAGCTTCATGGAGACGACCCTGCCCGGGCTGATCGGCAAGGACAAGGCCAGATGATCCACGACCACCCATAGGGTTCCCCTGTGACCCTGACCCAGTTGCGTGCCTTCCTCGTCATCACGACGGCGGGCTCGTTCTCCGCTGCCGCCGCCCAGCTCGGCATGGCACAGCCGTCCGTGTCGGAACTGGTCCGTCGGCTCGAGGAGTCCTACGGGGTGCGGTTGTTCACCCGGGGCAGCCGCCGCCTCGTCCTGACGAGCGCCGGCGAAGCGCTCCTCCCGCACGCACGCCGGGCGGTCGAGGCGGCCGATGACGCCGACCGGACGCTCCGGGACCTCACGAGCCTCCAGGGCGGAGTCGCCACCTTCGGGCTCCTGCGCAACGCGAACTACTACTTCCTGTCCCGCCTGCTCGAACGGTTCCACTCCCGCTACCCGGACGTCCGGCTCCGCGTGATCGGCCTGAACTCGGTCGAGGTCGCCGATGCCGTCACCGCCGGGGACCTCGAGGCGGGACTCGTCGTCCTGCCGATCGACGCCGACGGTCTCGAGGTGACGCCGCTCCGCCGCGACGACGTCCTCTACGCCTCGGCGGACCGGGCGCGGACCGCGCGGCCGGTGACGATCGAGGACCTGGCGGCCGCGGACCTCATCCTGTACGACGCCCACTACGGGTGGCGTGATCCGACCCGGCGGCAGCTCGCCGAACGGGCGCAGTTCGCCGGGGTCACGCTCACCGCCCGGATCGAGGTCGAACACGTCGACTCGGCGCTCGACCTCGTCGCCCGGGGTGCCGGTGACACGATCGTCTCGCGGGCAGTCGCCGAGGCACCGACCTTCCCGGCCGGGGTCCACACCGTGCCGTTCGCGGAGCCGCTGTACGACACGATCGCCCTCGTCCGACGGCGGGACGTCCCGCTCTCCCCCGCGACCCGCGAGATCGCACGGCTCGCGCGCCGGATGCTCCTCGAGCGGTGACCCCGCGCAGCGCGACGGCTCAGCGCGCCCCGGCCAGCGCCCGCAGGCCGTCGTCGATCGACACCGTCGGCTCCCAGTGCAGGTCCCGGCGGGTCCGCCGCTGGTCGAACCAGTGCGCGGTCGACAGCTGCTCCGCCAGGAACCGCGTCATCGGCGGCTCGTCGGTGCCGGGTCGGACGCGCCACACGGCCTCCACCGCGGACCCGACCGCGCGGGCGAGCCCGGACGGCGCGTGTGCCCCCGGTGCCGGGACGCCGGACGCGACGCAGATCCGTGCCAGCAGTTCCCCGACCGGTCGGGGCTCCCCGTTCGTGACCACGTAGACGTTGCCGTGCACGGCCTCCGCGCGGTCCAGCGCGGCGACCATGGCGGTCGCGGCGTTGTCGACGTAGCAGGAGTCGATGAGGGCGGCACCGGAGTCGAGCACCGGCAGACGGCCACGACGTGCGCGGTCCACGATGCGGCCGACGAGCTGCTCGTCGCCGGGGCCCCAGACCAGGTGCGGGCGGACGGCGACGACCGCGAACCCGGGTGCGTCGGCGGCGAGCGCGAGCAGTTCGGCGGCGGCCTTCGTCCGGGCGTACTCGCCGCGGGCGTTGCCGGGCGAGGCCGTCGTGGCGTCGTCCCCGGCGATGGACGCTCCCGCGTGGGCGACCGACGGGGACGAGACGAAGACGAACCGCGTGACGCCGGCGTCGCGCGCGGCCGCGAGCAGGTCCCGCGTGCCCGCGACGTTGACCCGTTCGAAGTCGGCCGGGTCCCCGGCCAGCGAGACCTTGGCGGCCAGGTGCACCACGGCGTCGACGCCCTGCACGGCGGACCGCACCGCTGCCGGGTCGGTCACCGTGCCGAGGACGTCGACCACCCCGTCGACGCCCGACGGTCGCCGCTGGAAGGTCCGGACGTCGTGCCCGGCGTCCCGGAGGGCAGCGGCGACGGCACGCCCGAGGAAGCCGCTGGCACCGGTCACCAGGACCGTCACGGGCGCGTCATCCGTCCGCCCGCCAACACCGAGGACGCCCAGCGCGCCAGGCGTGCCCGGTCCACCTTCGAGTTGTGGCGGATGTCGGTCGGCAGTTCCGGCACGACGAGCACCGCGGCGACGGGCACCCCGGCCGCTGCCCGGACGGCGTCCGCGAGCGCCGGGTCGGCGAGCGCGGGGCGACGGGCGGCCGGGACGGTCTCCACCACGGCGACCACCTGCTGCGTACCGGACGGACCGACGCCGACGACACCCGCGCGCCCGACGCCCGGGACGCGTTCCGTGCGCTGCTCGGGCCCGACCGGGGTCACGACACCGGTCGGGGCCGTGATGACGTGCTGCATGCGGCCCTCGACCCAGAGCTGCCCGGAGGCGTCGAGGTGTCCGACGTCGCCGGTGCGGTGTCCGCGCGGGTCGTCCACGCCGAGACGGGAGACCCGGTCGGTGCGCCAGAGCCGGTCGTAGTGGTCCCGCACGTGCGGCGCCGCGACGACGATCTCGCCGGTGACGTCGGGCGTCTCGGTGAGCGCTCCGGTCGCCCGGCCGTCAGCGTCGAGGGGTGCGATGCGCACCCGGACGGACGCAGCGGGTCGGCCGACGCAGATGCCCGACGACGCGGACGCCGAGGCGGCCGTGACCCCGTCGAGGTCCACGTCGGTCATGAGCAGCCCCTCGGTCATCCCGTAGGGGGTGTGGGCGCTGGCGTTCGGCATGAGCTCGGTCGCGGCGGTCAGCAGCGCGGCCGACACCGGGGCTCCGGCCGACAGGAACAGCCGCACGCGGCCGAGTGCCCGGCGGTCGTCGTCGGTGAGCGCCGACGCCGTCGCGACGACGTTGGCGATCGCGGCCGGCGACAGGAACACGACGGTGGCGTCCGCCGCGGCGACGGCGTCCGCGACCGCACGGGCGGTCAGGGTGCGCGGCGCGGTGACGTCCATGTCCGGTGCCACGGAGCGAGCGCCGAGCGCGGGACCGAGGAGCGCGAAGGGCGCGAACCCGGCGACGAGTCCGGTGCCGACGCCGACGTCGTACTGCCCGGCGAGCGCGTCCCGCACCGCGCCGAGCTGGCCGTGCGTGTAGACGACGCCCTTGGCGGGCCCGGTCGACCCCGAGGTGAAGAGCACCGCGGCCGGGGCGTCGGGCGCCGGGGCTGCCGGCAGGGCGGTGCCGGCGGCGAGGCGTGCTGCTCCCCGGCGGGCGACGGCGGCGAGGGTGTGCTCGACACGCAGGGCCGCACGGGCCGGTGCGGGGAGCGCGACGGTGGCGATGCGACGGCCGGGCCAGCCGAGCGCGCGTGCGGCGGCGAGTCCGGGCAGCGCGCCGATGACCCAGTCGGGTCGGGCCCCGCGGACGGCACGGGTCAGCCCGCGGAGGCCGAGACCGGCATCGGCGACGACGACGACCGCGCCGACGCGCACGCAGGCGTACAGCGCGGCGGTCAGGTCCGCGCCGGGGGTCACGAGGAGCGACACGCGGTCGCCGGGACGGACACCGAGGTCGACGAGTCCCGCGGCGACCTCCTCGATCCGTCGGGCGAGCAGCCGCCAACTGATCGTGCGGGTCCCGCCGGGGGCGGCCATCTCGACCAGGGCGGCGTCGTCGCTGTCCCGCAGCTCCTCGAGGTGGGCCCAGAGCGGGCGGCCCGGATCGGCAGGGAGCGGGCGGCCCGGACCGGCAGGGAGGGGGCGGCCAGGTCCGACAGCGACCGGCTCGCCCGCATCGGCATCGACATCGGCGGCCGGGAGGCCCGCACCACCGTCCGCCGGCACCGCGCCGTCCGGCAGGCGGTCGCCGAGCCAGTCGAAGACCGTCCCGGCCACGTCGGCGTCCTCCGGCAGCAGGTGACCGGCGCCCTCGAACCGGTGCACGTCGGCCTGCGGCAGACGGGCCGCCAAGTCGTCGAGGTACCGCTCGAGGAACACCGGGTCGCGCGGCCCCCAGAGGAGCAGGGCGGGGACGTCGAGCGCGGCGACGCCGGCTGCGATGCGGTCGAGTTCGGCCGCGCTCGGGTGCTGCGCGTCGACGGGGATGTCCGCGACGAACCCGCCGACCGCCCCCCGTCGGGCAGCGCCGCGGTACGGGGCGCGGTAGGCGTCGGCGGTCGCCCGGTCGAGCCGCGGGTGCGCGATCGCGAGGGTGGTCTCGATGAACGCCGGCGTCACGACCGTGGCCCGGCCGAGCAGGTGCGGGCGGAGCGCGAGGCGCAGGGGTGCCGGGATCGGGGCGTCGTCGGGCTGGTGGACCGCGGTGTTGCAGGTCGTCACCGCGACGACGAGGTCGGGGTGGTCGACGGCCCAGCCGAGCGAGACGACACCGCCCCAGTCGTGACCGAGCGTGACGACCGGCCCGGTCAGGCCGAGTTCGTCGGTCAGCGCGCCGAGGTCCGCGACCCGGTCGGCCAGACGGTGGTCCTCGCCGGTGCGCTCCGAGAAACCCATCCCGAGCTGGTCGACGGCGACCACACGCCACACGGGGCCACCGGCCGCGGCGACCTCGAGCGAGCGCGCGAGCACCGAGCGCCACAGGTAGGACCACGTCGGGTTGCCGTGCACGCACAGCAGGGTGCCGACGGGCTCCAGGCCGAGCTCGTCGAGCTGCCCGGCCGTGTCGAGCAGGTGCCAGGTGCGCTCGGGTCGGGCCGTGCATGCCGTCGGACCGGCTGACGCGGGGACGGTGACCAGACGGGACCACGCGGGGTCGAGTCCGGGCAGGGGCGGCGGGAGCGTCGCCGGAGCCGTGGTCGCGGCGGCGCGGGGCAACCGCGGTGTCACCAGCGCAGTTCCATCATCGCCGTGTTGATGCCGGAGCCGACGCCGCCGAGGAACACGCGGTCCCCGGGGCGGATCGAGCCACGGGTGACCTCGTCCGCGAGGGTGATCGGGATCGACGCCGGGCCGACGTTGCCGAAGCGCTCGTAGGTGGTGGGGACCTTGTCGCGCTCGACACCGATCGCCTCGACGAAGGCGTTCGTGTGCACGTCCGAGACCTGGTGCAGGACGTAGCGGTCCATGTCGGCCCAGTCGAAGTGGGCGCGCGCCTCGTTCCAGGCGGCGACGACGAGCTCCATGCCGCCCTTGAGCAGCATCTTCGCATCCGTGAACATCCCGTCCACGCTGCCGACGCACAGGTCGTACCACTGGGTCGCCGCGCGGGTGACGCCGCCGACGATCCGGTGGCCGGCCGGGTGCAGGTCGGCCGGGCCGAGCACGGCGGCGGCAGCGCCGGAGCCGAGCGTCAGGCTGGCGAACTCGCTCATGAAGTCCTTGCGGTTCCGGCCGCCCTGGTTCAGGCGGTCGATCGTGTTGAGCTGCACCTGGTCGGCGTCCTCGCCGTCCACGATGAGCGCGTACTTGATCTGACCGGAGTCGATCATGCCCGCGGCGACGCTCATCGCGTTGACGAAGCCGAGGCAGGCGTTCGCGATGTCGAAGTTGATCGCCGACGTCGGCAGGCCGAGACCGTGGTGCAGCCGCACGGCCACCGAGGGCTCGAGGTGCGGACGGGTCACCGACGTGTTGATGAGCAGGCCGACGTCCTCCGGCTGGATCCCCGCGGCCGCCATCGCCCGACGTCCGGCGTCGATCGCGGCGGTCTGGAAGGACTGGTCCTCGCCCCAGTTGCGGCGCTCCCGCACCCCGGCGACGCGTTCGAGCAGCCCCATCGGCAGGCGCAGGCGGCGGAGCACACCGCGGAGCTTCTCCTCGATGTCCGCGGACGTGGTCACGCGCTCGGCGACGGTGGTCTCCACGGCGAGGATCGCGGCGTTCTGGAAACGGACGGTCGCGTTGCCGGGTCGCTCCGTCTCGGCGCTCGGGGTGTCCTGCTGAGGCCGCTCGGTCATGATCGTCACTTGCACATACTTCCGTATCGAGGCTGGGTCTCCGTTGCGACTGCGTCGAACGGACCCCGGGGTTGTCGTCCCCGTTGCCGATCCGGCAATCGTACTGGCCCTGGATGAGCGCCGGTGGGATGCTGCGCGCATGACTGCGTACCCCGCTCCCCGGTCCGAAGCCGAGACGTTCTGGACGGCCCGCTACGGGGACTCGCCGATCTGGTCGGGACGGCCGAACGCATCCCTGGTCGACACGCTCGGGCCGCTCGTGCCCGGATCGGACGACGACCCCGTGTCGGACGGCGTCGGCGCCGAGACCGGCCCCACCGCCCTCGACCTCGGGTCCGGCGAGGGCGGCGACGCCCTGTGGCTGGCGGCGCAGGGGTGGCGGGTGACCGCGGTGGACATCGCGCCGAACGCGCTGGACCGGGGCCGGGCCGAGGCGGAGCGTGCCGGGCTCGGCGACCGGGTGCGGTGGGTGCAGGCCGACCTGGCCGGGTGGGACACCGACGACCGGTTCGACCTCGTGTCCGCGTCGTTCCTGCACTCGTCGGTGTCGTTCCCGCGGGCGGCGGTGCTGCGCGGTGCGACGACGTTCGTCGCCCCGGGCGGACGCCTGCTCGTGATCGGGCACGCGGGCTCGCCGTCCTGGGCCGCACACGAGGAGCACGCGCACGCCGAGCCCCTGATCGGGCCCGGGGAACAGGTCAGCCAGCTCGCACTCGGTGCCGGGTGGACGGTCGAGGTCGCGGAGCTGCGCACGCGGACCGTCACCGGACCGGACGGTGGCACGGCGACGCTCGAGGACTCCGTGGTGCTCGCCCGACGCACCTGAGGGCCGGACGCACGACCGGCCCGGGATGACGGGAGGCCCGGGGCCCGCCGGACAGGGACGTCACCCTGCCTGCGTGCCCCGGGCCTCCCGGCCGGGCGGCGGCGTCAGCCGCGCAGCTCGAGGTACTTCGCGATGAGCGCCTTCGTCGAGGAGTCCTGCGCGTCGAGGACCGCACGGTCGCCCTGCACGGCCGGGGTGACCTGCAGCGCGAGCTGCTTGCCGAGCTCCACGCCCCACTGGTCGAACGAGTCGATGCCCCAGATGGTCCCCTCGGTGAACACGATGTGCTCGTAGAGGGCGATCAGCTGGCCGAGGACGCTCGGGGTGAGTTCGGGCGCCAGGATCGACGTGCTCGGCTTGTTCCCGGTGAAGGTGCGGGCGGCGACGATCGCCTCGTCCGTGGTGCCCTCGGCGCGGACCTCGTCGGCGGTCTTGCCGAACGCGAGCGCCTTCGACTGGGCGAAGAAGTTCGCGAGGAACAGGGTGTGCACGTCCTGGCCCGGCTGCACGGCCTTCCCGTCGCCGGTCTCGTCCTGCAGCGCGTGCGCGGGCTTCGCGACCGTGATGAAGTCGGCCGGGATCAGGCGCGTGCCCTGGTGGATGAGCTGGTAGAACGCGTGCTGGCCGTTCGTGCCGGGTTCACCCCAGAAGACCTCGCCGGTGTCGGTGACGACGTCCGAGCCGTCCCAGCGGACGCGCTTGCCGTTCGACTCCATCGTGAGCTGCTGCAGGTACGCGGGGAAGCGGTGCAGGTACTGCGTGTACGGCAGGACCGCGTGGCTCTGGGCCCCGAGGAAGTTCGTGTACCAGACGTTGAGCAGGCCCATCAGGACCGGGACGTTCTGCTCGAGCGGGGCGGTGCGCATGTGCTCGTCGATGGCGTGGAAGCCGGCGAGGAACTGCTCCCAGTTCTCCTTGCCGATCGCGATGACGACGCTCGTGCCGATGGCGGAGTCGACCGAGTAGCGGCCGCCCACCCAGTCCCAGAAGCCGAAGGCGTTCTCCGGGTCGATGCCGAACGCGGCGACCTTGTCGAGCGCGGTCGAGACGGCGACGAAGTGCTTCGCGACGGCGTCCTTCTTCTCGTCGTCGCCGGCGTCGGCGAGGCCGAGACCCTGCCACAGCCACTGGCGGGCGAGACGGGCGTTCGTGAGCGTCTCGAGGGTGCCGAAGGTCTTCGACGCGACGATGAAGAGCGTGGTCTCGGGGTCGAGGCCGGCCGTCTTCTCGGCGATGTCGGCCGGGTCGATGTTCGAGACGAAGCGGACCTCGAGCCCCTGCTGCACGTACGGCTTGAGGGCTTCGTAGACCATGACCGGGCCGAGGTCGGACCCGCCGATGCCGATGTTGACGACGGTCTCGATGCGCTTGCCGGTGACACCGGTCCACGCGCCGGAACGGACCTGCTCGGCGAAGCCGTAGACCTTGTCGAGCGTGGCGTGCACGTCGGCGTCGACGTCCTGCCCGTCGACGGTCAGGGGCGCGGCGGGCACGAGGCCCTCGGTCGCCGCCGGACGGCGCAGCGCGGTGTGCAGGACGGCGCGGTCTTCGGTGACGTTGATCCGCTCGCCGGAGATCATCGCCTGGTACCGCTCGGCGACGCCGGTGTCCTCGGCGACCTGGAGGAGGGCCTGCAGGACCTCCTCGGTCACCAGGCCCTTGGAGAGGTCGACGGTCAAGTCTGCTGCCTGGAAGGTGTACTTCTCGGCACGACCGGGGTCGGCGTCGAACCACCCACGGAGGTCCGGGGAGAAGCCGTCGGCGATGCCGGCGAGCTGCTTCCACCCTGCGGTCGTCGTGGGGTCGACGGGTGCGGATTCGGTCACTTCGGTCCTCCTGGACGCCAGAGTTCGGTCAGCCCGCAGACCTGGCGCAGCATCGCGTCGCGGGCCGCGTCCGAGCGTAGTGCCGTCGCACTCACCTCGCGCACAGGGGAGGCGCCTGGGCAAGCAGTACGTCGACAGTCGTACTGTGGACGGGCCTCCCGGCGGCTCCACGTCCGTCGGCCGGTCCCCTGCACGACCAACGGAAGGACCCGCGTGACCCACGCACTCTTCGACCCCATCACCCTCCGCGGCCTCGAGATCCGGAACCGCGTGTGGATCCCGCCGATGTGCCAGTACATGGTGGAGGCGCAGGACGGCGTCCCGACCCCGTGGCACCTCGTCCACCTCGGCGCCCTCGCCCGTGGCGGTGCCGGTGCGGTCGTCGTCGAGGCCACGGGCGTCGTCCCCGAGGGCCGCATCAGCCCGCAGGACCTCGGCCTGTGGAACGACGACCAGCGAGACGCCTTCCGACCGATCACCGACTTCATCCACAGCCAGGGTGCGGTCGCCGGGATCCAGCTCGCGCACGCCGGCCGCAAGGCCTCGACCAGCCGCGAGTGGGGACCGACCGCGGGCGGCGGCAACGTCGCGCCGGAGCAGGGCGGGTGGCAGCCGGTCGGTCCGTCGCCGATCGCGTTCCCGGGCCTGCACGTCCCGACCGAGCTCACGACCGAGGGCATCGCCGAGGTCGTCCGTGCGTTCGCCGCTGCGGCCCGTCGTGCCGTCGACGCCGGCTTCGACCTGCTCGAACTCCACGGCGCCCACGGGTACCTGCTGCACGAGTTCCTGTCACCGCTGTCGAACGAGCGCACCGACCAGTACGGCGGGTCGCTCGAGAACCGGGCGCGGGCCCTGCTCGAGACCGTCGACGCCGTGCGCGCCGAGGTCGGCGAGGCCGTCCCGCTCGTCGTGCGCCTGTCCGCGACCGACTGGGTCGAGGGTGGCTGGGACCTCGCGGAGACCGAACAGGTGTCCACGTGGCTCGGCGAACACGGCGTCGACCTCGTGTCGGTCTCCACCGGCGGCAACGTGGCGGACGCCCGCATCCCGGTCGGCCCCGGGTACCAGCTGCCCTTCGCGACCGCGATCCGGCACGCCACCGGGATCCCGGTCGCGGCCGTCGGCATGATCGACGACGCCTTCCAGGCCGAGCAGATCGTCGCCCTCGGGCAGGCCGACGTGGTCCTCGTCGGACGGGGTGCGCTGCGCGACCCGAACTTCCCGATCCGGGCCGCCCAGGCGCTCCGGGTGGACCTGCCGTACAAGCCCGCCCCGTACGAGCGCGCCTACCGCTGACGTCCGGTCCGCCGCCGGGCGGCGCGGCCGTGCCGCTACCGTGGTGGCATGACGGGCACGGGGGCGACCGCCGGGGGCGGTCCGACGCAGGACGACGGCTGGTCACGGCTGCCGGTGGGTCCCCGCGAGCACCGGCAGGACGCGGTCCTGGCGCTCGTGCTCGCGGGGGCGCTCGCGGTCTCGGTGACCCTGTACTCCGCCGTGGGGCTGTACGACGACCCGGCGGCGTGGTGGGTGTGCGCACTGATGGTCGTCGCGAACGCCGGGCCCCTGGCGTTCCGCCGCCGGTTCCCGATGACGGTGGCCGTCGTCGCCGCGCTGGCCTTCGCGGCCACGCAACTGCTGCACGTGCCCGAGGGGCTCTTCACCAACTTCACGCTGTTCATCGCGCTGTACACCGTCGGGGCGTGGTGCTCGGACCGCGTGCGGGCCGAGGCCGTGCGCTGGGTCGTCATCGCCGGGATGTTCGCGTGGGTGTTCCTGGCGATCGTCTTCCGCTGGTCGGTGCCGAGCGCGCTGCCCGACGACGGTCACTCCGTCATCCCGCCGTTCGTCGCGAGTTCGCTCCTCACGATCGTCATCAACCTCGTCTACTTCGGCGCCGCCTGGTACTCGGGCAACCGGGCCTGGGCAGCGGCCGTCGCCGCGCACGAGCTCGGCCAGCGCACGGCCGAGCTCGCCGCGGAACGCGAGCGGTCGGCGGCGCAGGCGGTCGCGCTCGAACGCGTCCGGATCGCCCGTGAGCTCCACGACGTCGTCGCCCACCACGTCTCGCTCATGGGCGTCCAGGCCGGGGCCGCGCGGCGCGTGCTCGACCGCGACCCGGCGCAGGCGGCGGCGTCCCTCGGCGTCGTCGAGGACAGCGCCCGGACCGCGGTCGAGGAACTCCGCCGGATGCTCGGCACGCTGCGGGAACCCGGTACGGACGCCCCGACGACCCCGGCGGAGGCGCCGAGCACCGAGGGCCTCACCCGGCTGCCGGAACTCGCCCGGGCCGCCACGGACGCCGGGCACGAGACCGGGTTCAGCGTCGTCGGCGACGAACGACCGGTCCCGCCGACCGTCGCCGCGGTGACCTACCGCATCGCGCAGGAGGCGGTGACGAACGTCCTCAAGCACGCCGGACCGGACGCACGGGCGACCTGCGGCTCCGGTACCTGCCGGACGCGGTGGAGCTCGAGGTGACGGACACGGGCGCCGGGGCACGGGCCTCCCGGTCGGCGGGCGGCAGCGGGCTCGGACACGTCGGCATGCGTGAGCGCGTGGCGGCGGTCGGCGGGCGGATCGAGATCGGACCGCGGGACCGCGGCGGCTACCTGGTGCGGGCATGGCTGCCAACGACGTGATCCGGGTGGTGCTCGCCGACGACCAGGACCTGGTCCGCGCCGGCTTCCGGGTCATCCTCGAGTCGGAGCCCGGTGTCCGGGTCGTCGCCGAGGCCGCCGACGGTGCGGGCGCGGTGGCTGCCGTCGCCGAGCACCGACCGGACGTGGTCTGCCTTGACGTGCAGATGCCGGGTGTCGACGGCCTCGAAGCGGCGCGCCGGATCACCGCCGGTGCGAACCCACCGGCCGTGCTCGTCCTCACGACCTTCGACACCGACGAGTACCTCTTCGACGCCCTGGCCGCCGGGGCGAGCGGGTTCCTGCTGAAGAACGCCTCGCCGGAGAAGCTCATCGAGGCCGTCCGGACCGTCGCCCGCGGTGACGCCCTGCTCGCTCCGGACGTCACGCGCCGGGTGATCAGTCGAGCGACCACGGCCAGCGTGCCGGTGGTCGACCAGGCCGTGCCCGACACGGACGTGGCCCTGCCGGGTCTGACGGAACGCGAGACCGAGGTGCTGCGGCTGCTCGGTCGGGGGCTCAGCAACGCCGAGATCGCCGGCCAGCTGTTCGTCGGCGAGGCGACCGTCAATACGCACGTGTCGAACGTCCTGCAGAAGCTCGGCGTGCGCGACCGGATCCAGGCCGTGGTCTGGGCGTACGAGCACGGGGTGGTGCGCTCCGGCGAGTGAGCCGCCGCGGTCCTCCCCCGCGCGGCGGAGACGTCGGCGCCCGCGATCCCCGTCTCGTGCCGGAGGCGCCGCCTCCCGCCACCGCAATAGCGTCGGATGCGCAGCGACGGCCGCTGCGGAAGGGGACCCCATGCTCACCATCGAGGGAGTGACGAAGCACTTCGGCGAGCGCCGTGTGCTCGACGACGTCGGCTTCAGCGTCGGACGCGGACGACTGACCGGGTTCGTCGGCGGCAACGGTGCCGGCAAGACGACGACCATGCGCATCATGCTCGGCGTGCTCGACGCCGACAGCGGCACGGTCGCGCTCGACGGCGCACCGATCGGACCGACCGACCGCCGCCGGTTCGGCTACATGCCGGAGGAGCGCGGGCTGTACCCGAAGATGCCCGTCGCCGAGCAGGTCACGTACCTGGCCCGCCTGCACGGTGTGGACCGACGGACCGCCGCGGCCCGGACGGCCGAGCTGCTCGAGCGCCTCGAGCTCACCACGCACGCCGGCGACCCCGTCGAGAAGCTCTCGCTCGGCAACCAGCAGCGCGTGCAGGTCGCCGCCGCGCTCGCCCACCGGCCCGAGGTGCTCGTGCTCGACGAACCGTTCTCCGGCCTCGACCCGATGGCGGTCGACACCGTGCTCGGTGTGCTGCGGGAGACCGCGGCCGACGGTGTCCCGGTGCTGTTCTCGAGTCACCAGCTCGACGTCGTGGAGCGGCTCTGCGACGACGTGGTCGTCATCGCCGACGGCCGGATCCGTGCCGCCGGACCCCAGGACGAACTGCGGCGGGCCGCCGGTCCCGCCGCGTGGGAGCTCCTGGTGGCGGACGACGTGGCGTGGGTCCGCGACGAGCCCGGCGTCCGCGTCCGCACCTTCGACGGCGGGTACGCCCTGTTCGAGGCGGACGAGTCCGTGGCGCAGGCCGTCCTGCAGCGGGCCGTCGCACGCGGCACCGTGGCGTCGTTCGGTCCGCGGGTCCCCCGGCTCAGCGAGGTCTTCACGGAGGTCGTCCGATGAGCCTCCTCGACAGCAGCACGATCGACGCCGTCCGGCTCGTGACGGTGCGCGAGATCCAGGCGCGGCTCCGGAGCAAGGCGTTCGTCGTCTCGGCGGCGATCCTGCTCGTGATGGTCGTCGTCGGCATCGTCGTCGGCGGGATCGTCGGGAAGTCCGCGGCGGACGCCACGACCCCCGTCGCAGTGGTGAGCGGCGTGACCCTGCCGACGACGGACGGTCTCGACGTGACCGAGACGGCGGACCGGGACGCGGCGGAGCGCCTGGTCCGCGAGGGCGAGGTCGACGCCGCGGTCGTCCCGGACGGCGGCCAGCTCGGGTTCCGGCTCGTCGGCCTCGACAGCGCCCCCACCGACGTGGTGTCGGCGTTGAGCGTGTCACCGCAGGTCGACCTGCTCGACCCCGACGCGCTCCCGCCCGGCCTCGTCTCGCTCGTCGGCATCGCGTTCGGCGTCGTGTTCTTCGCCTCCGCGGTGACGTTCGGTCAGTCCATCGCGCAGAGCGTCGTGGAGGAGAAGTCGACCCGCGTCGTGGAGATCCTGATGGCGGCGATCCCGGCACGGGCGCTGCTGGCGGGCAAGGTGATCGGCAACAGCGTCATGGCGCTCGGGCAGATCGTCGCGATCGCGATCGCCGCGGCCGTCGCCCTGGCGGTCACCGGGCAGGACAACCTGTTCACGCTGCTCGGTCCGAGCGCGCTGTGGTTCGTCGGCTTCTTCGCGATCGGGTTCGTCCTCATCGCGGCGCTGTTCGCGGCGTCGGCGGCGCTGGTGTCCCGCCAGGAGGACGTCGGCAGCGTCACGACACCGGTGATGATGCTGCTGATGATCCCGTACTTCCTCATCGTGTTCGCCCCGGACGACCCGACGGTCCTCGGCATCATGTCGTACGTGCCGTTCAGTGCCCCGATCGGGATGCCGGTGCGGATCTTCCTCGGGACGGCGGCGTGGTGGGAGCCCGTGCTCTCGCTGCTGGTCGTCCTGGCATCCGCCCTGGTGGTCGTGCTCCTCGGCGCCCGGGTGTACGAGAACGCCCTGCTCCGCACCGGCGGCCGGGTGAAGCTCGGCGAGGCGATCCGCGGCTGACCGGCCCGACCACGCCGACGGTGGCTCCGTCACGGCGGTTCCCGGACACGGGACGCCGGACGGGGCCTCCGACGTGCGACTCTTGAGGCGATGCCGATCGACGACGCGATGCCGGTGCGTCTCGAGGTGACCGGGACGGACATCCACGATGCCGCAGCCCACCTCGCCCGTGTGTACGACGCCGAGCTCGTCGCGACGCCGAGCGCCGTCCCGTTCGCGTTCCGGTACGCGTCGATGGGCGACGACACGATGTCACTGCACACGTCGCGGTTCGCCGGGCACCTCGACGGCTCGCTGCCCCCGTCGTCCTCCGTCATCGTGCAGTGGCTCCGGTCGGGGGCGTCCCGGCTCGACACCGGCGGCGACCCCGTGGACATGGTGCACGGCGTCCCGGTGCCCCTGCTGCCGGACCGTACGTTCTCGTTCGAGATGGACGACTACGAGCAGCGGCTCGTGCACCTGTCCCGCGAGGTCGTGGAGCGCGTCGCGTCCGAACAGGGCGCGGACGTGTCGGCCGGGCTCCGGTTCGACCTCACCGTCCCGCCGTCGGAGCAGTCGGTGCGGACGTGGCACAACACGGTGTCACTCGTCTCCCACACCCTGCGTGACGGCGTCCCCGGGCGCCTCCTGCACGCCGAGATGGCACGGCTGGCGTCGGCGGCCCTGCTCGAGATGTACCCGCAGCAGCACGCCGCCACTCCCGACGTGCCCCCCGCGCAGTCCCCGCACGTGCGCGCTGCGGTCGACTACGTGCACGAGAACGCCCGGTCGCCGATCACGACGAGCAGCCTGGCGCGCCACCTCGACATCGGCCTGCGGGCGCTGCAGGAGGCGTTCCAGCGTGACCTGCAGACCACCCCGAACGCGTTCATCCGGCAGGTGCGACTCGACCGGGTCCGGCAGGAGCTCCTCGCCGCGGACCCGGCGACCCGGACGGTCCGCGAGGTCGCTGCGGCCTGGGGCTTCGCCCACCTCGGACGCTTCGCCCAGCAGTACGCGGCGGTGTTCGGCGAGCGGCCGAGCGACACCCTCGCCAGGTCCTGACCGCGACGGACGCCGCACGGTTGCCGGACCACCCGTGCCGCAGAGCGGACGGCGGCGACGTCAGATGAAGGCGGAGGCCGCGGTCGGCCCGTAGGCACCCATGAGCGTCACCACGGCGAGGCGTGCCGACCGGGCGGGTCGGGTCGTCCCGTGGATGGCCGCCTCGACCTTCGCGCCGTGGACGAGCAGCGAGAGTGCGTCGGCGACGTGGACCGGGAGTCCGGCGCGCGCGGCGAGCGCGTGCAGGTGCACTTCGAGGATGGTGAGGTGCTCTTCCGCCAGTGCGGCGACGAGCGGCTCGGAGTGGCCGAGCTCGCCGTAGCCGTTGATGAACGCGCACCCGGTCCAGGCGTCGTCGTCGAACGAGGCCTCGAGGTGTGCGAAGACGGTGAGGATCTCGTCGCGGGCGTCCTCGACCCCGTTCGCTGCGGCGGCCAGCCCCAGCGTCCAGCGTTCCTGTCGGAAGCGGAGGACCGCGACGACCGCGTCGATGCGCTCGGGGAACAGCGCTCGCACCGTTTCGGCATCGGTCAGCGCGGCTCCCGCCACGCGCCCCGCGGTGAGTCCGGCCGCGCCGGAGGTGCTGAACACGCGGTCCGCGGCCTCGACGATCCGGGCCCTGACCCAGGGGTCGTCAGCGCGTTCGCCGGCCCCGCCCACGTCAGCGGTCCCTGGTCGGGGTGCTCGCGTCGCGGGAACAGAAGCGTTCCAGACGACCGAGCCGCGACCAGATGTGCTGGTGTTCCGCGGCGATGCCGGTCGCGCTCGTCCCGACCCGGAGCGGGCGGGCCACGGGCGCGACAGCGTCGGTCACGCTGCGACCAAGAAGAAGTCCGCGTAGGTCGGCTCGGCAGCGGTCCTCAGGGAGAGCTTCGTCTGCACGATGCGGTCGATCTCGGACGGGGAGGTCATGCCGTGTCGGCGCCACTCGAGCGGGTCTTCACGGAGGTGTTGCATCACGGACGGTTCACGCATGGAGGGCCTCCTGCTCACGCATCAGGGCGGTCATGTCGATCGGCTCGGTCAGGGCGACGGTGTCGTACCCGGACGGGGCGGTCGGGGCGCTCACGCGGCCACTCCGCGGACGATCACGGCGAGGGCGGAGGCGGTCACGGCCGCGAGGCCGACGACGAGCGCGCTGGCTGCCAGCAGACGGCGCCGTGCCGTCTCCCGGACCTCAGAGAACCCGGTCGCGGGGCGCGAGCTGGGGGTGACGGCGGACCGGGCGGTGGCCGTGGAGTGCTCGGCGACGAGCGCGACGAGCGGATTGCGGACGACGGTGGTGGCGTGCATCTGCGACGCCTCCTCACTGGGACCTCGGACGGCCCTGACTGCGGCCAGGATCACCGTGTGAACGGCCTCCGCAGATCGCGGAGGATGTCTGAGGACGACGGTGGGGAGTGCGTCCTGGCATCCTCCACGCTAGGTGACGGGTCGGCCGTGCCACGAACGAACCGGACGATCCGCGAATCGCGGACACGGCAGCGCCGCGCATCCCGAGTGGCGGTGCCGCGCAGTCCGTCCCCGCGGGTCGGTCTGCGCCTGCGAGGGCCAGCCCGGGGACGCTCCGGTCAGCCCCGGCGCGTACCGTCCGAGGCATGAGCAACGTCATCATCCTCGGCGGCCACGGTCGCGTCGCCCTCCTCACCGCGCAGCTCCTCACCGCTCGCGGTGACACCGTCTCGTCGGTCATCCGGAAGGCCGAGCAGCAGGACGACGTCCGCGCCACCGGTGGCGAGCCGGTCGTCGCCGACATCGAGCAGCTCGACATCGCCGGGCTCACCGACCTGGTCCGCGGGCACGACGCCGTCGTCTGGTCGGCCGGTGCCGGTGGCGGCTCCGCTGACCGCACGTGGGCCGTCGACCGCGACGCCGCCATCCGCACGATGCACGCCGCGCTCGACGCCGACGTGCACCGCTACGTGCTCGTGTCCTGGTCGGACGCGGGCCTCGGCCACGGCGTCCCCGAGGACGACGACTTCTTCGCCTACGCCGAAGCGAAGACGGTCGCCGACGCCGTCCTCCGCGACTCCGCCCTCGACTGGACGGTCGTCGCGCCGAGCACCCTGACGGATGACGAGCCGACCGGGGCGGTCGAGACGGCGGACCCGTCGTCGAGCATCGCCCGCGGGGACGTCGCCGCGCTGGTCGCCGCCGCGCTCCACGACGACGCGTCGGTCGGCAAGACCTTCCGCGTCAACACCGGGAGCACGCCGATCGAGCAGTTCGTCCGCGACTGACCCGCGCCCCGCGCCGAGACGCCGGCGTCACCTCGGAACGCCGCCGCGTCCGTGAGACGCAGCCGTATCCGGCGGCGTCTCACACCCCCCGCGGCGTCCCACGCAGACGGGTCCGTCCCGCGTCGCACCGCCGTCAGGCGAGCAGGGCCGCGGCGACCGCCCGCGCCGTCGCCGTGTCCCCGCCGCCGTCCCGGAGCCGCATCGCGAGCGAGCCCGACACGACGAGGAGCAGCTGGTCGGCGAGGACCTCGGCGCGGTCGCCGACGAGCGGGACCGCCCGGTCGCGGAGCCGCTCGCGCAGCGTCGACGTCTCGCCGTGCAGGACGGCGGCGATCTCCGCTGGGGCGTCGGCGTACTCGGAGGCCGTCCCGAGGAACGCGCACCACCGCGACCCGGTCGGGGTCGAGCGGAAGGCATCGAGCGCGTCGAACACGGCCAGCAGGCGCCCGCGGTCGTCGACCGCCCGCGCCACGGCGTCGTCCCAGGTCCGGATCCACTCGTCGTGGCGACGGGTCAGCGCGGCCGCGACCAGCGCTTCCTTGCCCGCGTACCCGCGGTAGAGCGTCGCGGCGGAGACACCCGCCCGTTCCAGGACGGCGTCGATCGGGGTCGCGGCGATGCCCCGCGTGAAGAAGAGTTCCTCGGCGGCGTCGAGCAGCTTCCGCTCCGTCCCTGGACGCATGGTCATGGCAGCACCCTAGGGTGTGAAAAGTGAAACGACCGTTTTCGTTCTTCGCCCGTCCCGGAGCACTCGTCGTCAGCGGCACGGCACTCATCGCCGCCACGTACGGGCTGGTCCGCCTGGCGTACGGCCTGTTCCTGCCGGACGTCCAGCGGACCCTGTCCCTCGGAGACGGTCCCGCGGGGCTCATCGCGGCCGGTTCCTCGCTCGTGTACTGCGTCGGTTCGCTCGTCGGGTTCCTGCTCGCCCCGACCCGGCCGCGCACGACCGTGGCGCTCGCCTCCGCGTCGGCCGGGCTGGGCGTCGCGGGGATGGCCACCAGCGCGACCTCCGCGGTGTTCGGCATCACGACGGTCGTCGCCTCCGCCGGGGCAGGGCTCGCCTCCCCCGCACTCGTCCGGCTCGTGCAGCGGGACCTCCCCGCCGCTCGTGCCGACCGCGCGCAGGCCGTCGTGAACTCCGGGACCGGGCCGGGACTCGTCGTCGCCGGGCTGCTCGCCCTCGTGCTCCTGCCCGACTGGCGCACGGCGTGGACGGCTGCGGCGGTCGTCACGGTCCTGGCCGGAGCGGCGGTCCTCGTCGCGGACGCGTACACACACCCGCGTCGGCACGTCCGGGAGGACCACCCGCAGCCCGTCGGTCTCCCGCCGTGGAGCTGGTTCGTCGCCCACGGCCGCCTCGTGGTCGTCGCGCTGCTGCTCGGCACGGGGTCCGCCGCGGTGTGGACCTACGGACGGTCACTCCTCGTCGACGCGGGAGCCCCGGCGTCCCTGTCGGTGCTCGCGTGGACCGCCCTGGGCGTCGGCGGTGCAGCGGTGGCCCTGACGGCCCGCGTCCTCGGTCGACTCCGAGCACGGACGGCGTGGACGGTCACCTCGGCGGCGGTCGCGGTCGCCACGCTCGGCCTCGGACTGGCACCGGTCGCTCCCCCCGCGGCCCTCGTCGCGCTCGCGCTCGTCACGTGCGTGCTGTTCGGCTGGGGCTACACCGCGGCGACCGGGGCGCTCATCGCGTGGACGACCGATGTCGACGCCGGGCGGGCGGCCTCGGGGACGTCGGTGCTGTTCGTCGTGCTGGTGCTCGGACAGGCACTCGGAGCGGCTGCAGCCGGAACGGTCGTCGCCACCGTGGGGACCGGGCCGGTGTTCGCTGCCGCGACGGCCGTGGTGGCGGCCGCAGCGCTCCTGACGGTCAGGGCTCCTGCAGGTCGGGGTACTCGTCCAGGTCCGGCACGTCGGTCATCTCCTCACGCCAGGCCGGGCGCGCCGGCTGCAGGCGGAGGGTCTCGCGCTCGAGGTACACGATGACCTCGTCGTCACGGGGATCGTCGGCACCACTGTCGACCGGCACCGAGAAGATCTCGCTCGCGGGGCCGATGAGGAGATGTGCGGTGGCGGCGTCCCCGGTCTCGGTGACGACGGGGACCTCGACGACGTCGGACTGGTCGGCCACCGCGAGCGCGCGGCAGTACCGGAGGAGGGCCTTGCAGGTGCGGTCAGCGACGAGGAAGGAGCTGTTGACGTAGTGGACACGGCGCATGTCGGTCAGGCTGTCCGCCGTTCGCTGGGTGAGCGCCTAGGATCAGCCGGAGCCGGCCAGAACGGCGCGGAAGGACACCACCATGGGCAAACTCGTCTACGACTCGACGTTCACCGCGGAGTTCGACGACCGCCTCCTGACGCACCTGCAGATCGTGATCGGCATGAAGTTGCGCCGCGGTGAGTCGTTCATGTTCTCGTGGAAGGACGACGTCGAGCTCGGCGACGGCCGGACGGCCATCTGGCTCGACCGGTCGATGCCGCTGGTCTTCCGCTACTCGGGCAGCCGCGTCCCCGCCGTGAACCGTGCCTGGGTCGAAGCCCTCGGTCTGACCGCGGGCTCGTCAGCCGGCCTCCGCATCGTCCCCGAACCGACCGACACCGGAGAGACCCTGTGAAGCGCACGGCCATCACGTACGGCGGAAGCCGCTACACGATCGCGAACGAGGACGTCGCATCCGTCCAGGCCCGGATCACCGAGGGGCTGCGGAACGAGCCGTGGATGTGGCTCGAGGTGAACCACGGTGACGGCCGCGCTACCCCTGCCCGCCTGCTCGTCTCCCCGGCGACCCCGGTGGCGATCATCAGCGAGCGCGACACCGATCAGCAGGACGAGGAGTCATCGGTCGCGCGGTACATCCTGCCCGACGAGCTCCGGCCGGTGTCCGTCGAGATGGGGCCCGCCGACTCCTGACCGGGACCGGCCCCGTCAGGACCGTCCGCCCCCGAGGAGCGCTCGGAGCGCCTCCTCGAGCGGGCCGGCGACTGCTTCGACCTCGGCGGACGCCAGCGGTTCCACGCGCGTGGAGGTCCGGAGCATCGTCATGCCGAGCACCACGGACAGTGCGATCTCCGCACGGACGAGGAGGTCCTCGTCGACGATGCCGTCCGGCCGGACCGCGCCCGCCAGCCGATCGGCGTAGCCGCGCAGCGTCTCCCGTCGGATGTCGTCGACGGCTTCGTCCCCGGAGCTCCGGAGCAGGAGGAGCAGCTGCATCGAGTCCTCGTCGGTGGGGGAACGGATGATGTGCCGGATGAGTCCGCCGATCGCGCGCTCCAGGTCGGGCCCGGGCCGAGGCGTCGTGGACGTCGGCGTGGTGCGGACGAGACAGGCGCGGAACAAGCCCTCCTTCGACACGAAGTAGCGGTTGATGAGCGCGACGTTCACCCCGGCGTCGGCCGCGATGTCCCGGACGGTGGTGGCTCGGTACCCGTCGAGTGCGAAGCGCCGACGAGCCGCCTGGAGGAGCGCGAGACGGGTGGCGGCGGCGTCCTTGCTCATGCCGCGATGGTAGCGCGCCACCGACCGATGTAATCAGTTGTTGACATCTCGCCGGTTCCGCGTACCCTCGTCGAGTCAGCAAGTGTTGACATCGACAGCGTCGTCGGCCTCCCCATCGACCGGACGGAGCACGATGTCCACCGCCACCGCGAGCCCACGCACGGGTTCCACGCCGATCCCCGCACCCTCGCACCGCCCGAACAGCACGGCGATCATCGTCTTCCTGTCCCTCGGCGGCTTGTCCTTCGCGGTCCTGCAGTCCCTCGTCGCCCCCGCGCTCGCGACGATCGGCCGGGACCTCGACGCCTCGACGAGCGACGCGAGCTGGGTGCTCACCGCCTACCTGCTGTCCGCGTCCGTGCTGACGCCGATCCTCGGTCGTCTCGGGGACATGGTCGGCAAGCGCAAGGTGCTCATCGTGGTCCTCACGATCCTGCTGGTCGGGGCGGTCCTGGCCGCGCTCGCCCCGAACCTCGGCGTCCTCATCGTCGCGCGCGCGCTGCAGGGCGCGGCCGGCGCCGTGATGCCCCTGTCGATCGGCATCGTCCGTGACGAGCTGCCGAAGGAGAAGGTGAGCGTCACGATCGGGCTGCTCTCCGCCATCTTCGGGATCGGTGCCGGCGTCGGCATCGTCGCCGCCGGTCCGATCGTCGAGCACCTGTCCTGGCACTGGTTGTTCTGGCTGCCCGCCGTCCTCGTGGTGATCGCCCTGCTCGGCACCGTCTTCGGCATGCCGGAGTCCCCGGTCCGCAAGCCGGGCCGCCTCGACGTGGTCGGGACCGCCGTCCTCGCCGTCTCCCTCGTCGCGGTCCTCCTCGCCGTCAGCGAGGGCCAGACCTGGGGCTGGGGTGACGGCAAGACCGTCGGCCTGCTCGTCCTCGGCGCCGTCGCCCTCGTCGCGTTCGTGCTCGTCGAGCTCCGCGTCGCCGAACCGCTCATCGACGTGCGGCTCTTCGCCGTGCGCGGGGTCTGGACCGCCCACGTCGTCGCGTTGGTCTTCGGCTTCGCCATGTTCGGCACGTTCGTCCTCGTCCCGACGCTCCTCCAGCTCCCCGCGGCCACCGGCTACGGGTTCGGCAAGGACGTGACCGAGGCCGGGCTGTTCCTGCTGCCGACCGTCGTCATGATGGTCGTCGCCGGCCCCGTCGCCGGCATCCTGGTGCGGAAGGTCGGACCGAAGCCCCCGATGCTGATCGGCGGGGTCGCGATCGTCGCCGCGTTCGTCATCCCCGCGGTCGCGCACGCCGAGCTCTGGCAGGTCGTCGTGTCCGGCCTGCTCACCGGCGTCGGCATCGGCATGGCACTGGCTGCCTGTTCGAACGCCATCATCGAGAGCGTCCCCGCGAACCAGACCGGCGAGGCGATCAGCGCCAACACGGTCGTCCGGACGATCGGGTCGAGCGTCGGCACCGCGGTCATCGCAGCGCTCATCACCTCGCACAGCACGCCGCAGGGCCTGCCGACCGACGACGCGTTCACCATCGGCTTCTGGGCGTGCACGGGTGTCGCGGTCCTCGCGGTGGTCGCCGCGCTCGCGGCGCCGTCGATGCGCGCCCGTCGGGCAGCGGCCGTGGCCGCCGGTGTGACCGACTTCGACGACGTCACGCGCTGACCCAGCGGCCCGGACACACCGTCCGACGGGAGGCCCGGACCGGGTGGGCAGATCCGCTCACCCGGTCCGGGCCTCCCGTCCGTCAGGCGCGGCGGCCGGTCGGCTGCCGTCAGGCGCGGTGGTGGTCCCGGCTGAAGACCGCGGCGAGCCGCGCCACCAGGGCCTCCCGGATCCGGACGCCGACCGGCGGCGCGGCCGGGACGGTCCGGACCGGCGCGGTGAAGGCGAGGTCGTGCAGGTTGTTGCGCTTCGAGCCGTCCCAGTTCGCGAACAGGTAGGGCGTGCCCAGCGCCATCAGGCTGCGGACCGGCGCCCGGCGGCTGCCGGCGGCCGCGACGGCGTACCCGGAGTGCCCCGCTGAGATGGCACGGATGACGGTGTCCGCGTCGCTGACACCGTTGGCGGTGACGACGGTGGTGATGCCCGTGCGGTCGCGGGCGACGAATTCGATGATGTGTTCTGTCACGAGGAGCTCAGGGTCGCGAGTGACGTCTCGGCGGGGGTGGGCCGCGCGAGGCTTGGCCGGAACCGACGTTGCTTCCGTCCCAGAGGATACGTCCCACCTCGGGTACGGGGTCGCGGACGATCCCGAATGCGTCGCTGCAGGGCGGTCAGGGAACCCAGACGACGATGCCGCTGAGGTCGTTCAGCGTGGCGGCGACACCCGCGCGGAGCGCCCGCCCGGCCCGCTCGTCGGTGAAGGTGGACGGGTCGTGGTGGCTCGAGACGCCGAGGCCCTCACCGCGGAAGCCTGCACCGGTCCAGTCCGCGGCCGTGACGTTCGACGTCGGCTCGGCGATCTCGGCGCCCAGCACGAGGAACTGCTGGTGCAGGGCGGACGGTGACACCGCGGCGATCGGGTCGACCATCTCGTCGCCGACGCCGATGACCAGGTCGGACCGCTTCGCGATCGCCGTCGCGACGGACGACAGCCGCTCGTCGACGGTGTCCGCGACGACGGGGACCACGGTGACGTCCTCGGCGTCAGCCCACGACTCGACGGCGTCCATGAGCGTCTCGGTCTCGGTGCTCGGGTCGGCGGGCGACAGGAGCACGACGCGGTACCCAGACGGCGGCGCGACGTCGTCCCATGAGCCGGGCGCCGGGTTCACCGTTGCCTCCGGGGCCGGCGGTTCCTCCGGGTCGACGAAGTCGGAGCCGAGCGTCCCCGTGCCGCGGACGGCCGTGGGGACACCGACGGGTGCGCTGTGCCGGCTCGTCCCGGGGTCGCGGTCCGCGGCCCCGTCCGACTGCGCCGAGCAGCCGGCGACCAGGACCGTGCCGGCTGCCACCAGGGCAGCGGCGGCGAGGACGACGGAGGCGCGGGGGACGAGTCGGGTCACGAGATGCCATGCAAGCACACCGAGGTCCCGCGACGGGCTCGGGATGGTCGCTGTCCAGCGCCCGTCCATCGGTTCGTTGCCGTCTGTTCGCCTGCGCGTCGCTCTCGGCCGCGATGGTCGGGCCGGTGAAGCACCGAAGCACCCTCCCCGCCCCCGGCGGGCTGTCCCTCCTCCTGTCTCTTATACACATCT